>NZ_JBGBPT010000034.1:0-5390 GCF_041106355.1 Streptomyces sp. BF23-19
TGGCGCATCACCAGCGCTCCGACGTGTGTGCGGTGCCGGCCGCGGGCATCGTCGCCGAGGCGATGGTGGCCCTCGTGCTGGCGGACGCGGTCGTGGAGAAGTTCGGTGGTGACTCCGTCCCGGAGACCCGTCGCAACGTCCGCTCGTACCTCGAGAACCTGCAGATCCGGTGACGGCCGGACCACTGGTCGTCCTCGTCGGACCGATGGGGTCCGGCAAGTCCACGGTGGGGGCACTGCTCGCCGAGCGGCTCGGCGTGCCCTACCGGGACACCGACGCCGACATCGTCGCCGCCCAGGGCCGCGAGATCTCCGACATCTTCGTCGACGAGGGCGAGCCGTACTTCCGTGACCTGGAGCGGCAGGCGGTCGCCGCCGCCGTCGCCGGGCACACCGGAGTCCTCGCCCTCGGCGGCGGCGCCGTCCTCGACGAGGGCACCCGCGCACTGCTGGCCGGGCTGCCCGTCGCCTACCTGTCGATGGACGTCGAAGAAGCCGTACGGCGCGTGGGCCTCGGCGCCGCGCGCCCGCTGCTCGCCGTCAACCCGCGCCGCCAGTGGCGCGAGCTGATGGACGCCCGGCGCCCCCTGTACACCGAAGTCGCGCGCGTCGTGGTGGCCACCGACGACCGCACCCCCGAAGAGGTCGCCCAGGCGGTCCTCGACGCTCTGGAGTTGAAGGACGTATGACAGACCAGGTGACGCGGATCCAGGTCGGCGCGAGCGCCGGACACGACGCGTACGACGTGCTCGTCGGGCGGCAGCTGCTCGGCGAGCTCGGCTCCCTGATCGGTACGAAGGCCCAGCGGGTCGCCGTGATCCACCCCGAGGCACTGGCCTCGACCGGTGAGGCGCTGCGCGACGACCTGGCCGAGCAGGGCTACGAGGCGGTCGCCATCCAGGTGCCGAACGCCGAGGAGGCCAAGACGATCGAGGTCGCCGCCTACTGCTGGAAGGCCCTCGGCCAGTCCGGCTTCACCCGCACCGACGTGATCGTCGGTGTCGGTGGGGGAGCCACCACCGACCTCGCGGGCTTCGTCGCGGCCAGCTGGCTGCGCGGGGTGCGCTGGGTCGCCGTACCCACCACCGTCCTCGCGATGGTGGACGCGGCGGTCGGCGGCAAGACCGGCATCAACACCGCCGAGGGCAAGAACCTGGTCGGTGCCTTCCACCCGCCGGCCGGCGTCCTGTGCGACCTCGCGGCCCTCGACTCGCTGCCCGTCAACGACTACGTCAGCGGCCTCGCCGAGATCATCAAGGCCGGATTCATCTCCGACCCGGTGATCCTCGACCTGATCGAGGAGGACCCGGCGGCGGCCCGTACGCCCGACGGCCCGCACACCGCCGAGCTCATCGTGCGCTCCATCCAGGTCAAGGCCGACGTGGTCTCCAGCGACCTCAAGGAGTCGGGACTCCGCGAGATCCTCAACTACGGCCACACCCTCGCGCACGCCATCGAGAAGAACGAGCGCTACAAGTGGCGGCACGGCGCGGCCGTGTCCGTCGGCATGGTCTTCGCCGCCGAACTCGGCCGGCTCGCGGGCCGGCTCGACGACGCGACGGCCGACCGGCACAAGGCGGTCCTCGCCTCGGTCGGGCTGCCGCTGACCTACCGCGGCGACCAGTGGTCCAAGCTGCTCCAGACCATGCAGGTCGACAAGAAGTCCCGCGGCAACCTGCTGCGCTTCATCGTCCTCGACGGGCTGGCCAAGCCGACCGTCCTGGAGGGTCCCGACCCGGCGCACCTGGTCGCCGCCTACGGTGAGGTGTCGGCGTGAGCCGCCGCGTCCTCGTGCTGAACGGCCCGAACCTGGGCCGGCTCGGCTCGCGCGAGCCCGATGTGTACGGGGCCACCTCGTACGCGGGCCTGGTGGAGAGCTGCCGCACACTGGGCGAGGAGCTCGGCTTCGACGTCGAGGTCCGCGAGACCAACGACGAGGGCGAGCTGATCCGCTGGCTGCACGAGGCGGCGGACGGGAAGATCCCCGTGGTCATCAACCCGGGGGCCTTCACGCACTACTCGTACGGCATGCGGGACGCGGCCGCGCAGCGCACGGCCCCGCTGATCGAGGTGCACATCTCGAACCCGTACGCCCGCGAGGAGTTCCGCCACACCTCGGTCATCGCCGCCGTGGCGACCGGCACGGTGGCGGGCTTCGGCATCGGTTCGTACCGGCTGGCGCTGCGTGCACTGGCGGACGAGATCTCCGCCTGACACTCTGCCTGACGGCGCTGGTGGACGGTCGGGCCCCGGCAGTCATATAACGTTCTCGCATCAGTCGCTTGAACGAGACGGAGTGGCAGCGGATGCAGCACGGAGTGGGGAATGGGGGCGCGGGCCCGTGGCAGCCGGGACCGCGCCCGTCGGCGCCCCCGCAGCCGCCGATACCCCCGGCGCACGGCTGGCCGGGTTCACCCCCGCCGCAGTCTCCGCCTCAGCCGCCCCACCAGCCCCATCAGCAGCCGTCGTATCCCTCGCAGCCCGTGCCCGCCGTGCCGGAGGCCACCGGGCACATCCCGCTGCCTCCCGCCGTGCCGGGCACCGGCGGAGCCGTCCTCGCCGTCCTGCTGATCGGCCCGGCCGGCGCCGGCAAGACCACCGTCGCCCGGCACTGGGCCGGCAGCCGGCCCGTGCCGACCGCCCACGTCAGCCTGGACGACGTCCGCGAGTGGGTCTGCTCCGGCTTCGCGGACCCCCAGGCGGGCTGGAACGAGCACTCCGAGGCCCAATACCGCCTCGCCCGCCGGACCTGCGGCTTCGCCGCCCGCAACTACCTGGCGAACGGCATCTCCTGCATCCTGGACGACGCCGTCTTCCCCGACCGGCCCGTGGTCGGGCTGGGCGGCTGGAAGCGGCACGTGGGGCCGAACCTGCTGCCGGTCGTCCTCCTGCCCGGCCTGGAGATCGTCCTGGAGCGCAACGCCGAGCGCTCCGGCAACCGTCGGCTCTCCGACGAGGAAGTCGCACGGATCCACGGCCGGATGGCCGGCTGGTACGGCTCCGGACTGCCGATCATCGACAACTCCCACCTCGACGTCGAGGGCACCGCCCGCGCCCTCGACGAGGCCCTGGCCCGCGCACTGTCCGCCCCCGGCGGCCGCCCCGGTCAATAGCCCCTCCCAGGGCCCGTCCGGACGCGCTCGCCGGGCCGGATCGGCGGGGCGCTCGTACGCTCGAAGACATGTCAGACGTGTACGCCGCCCGCCGGGACCTGCTTCGCGACCGATGCGCCGCCGCGGGGAACGCCGCCGCACTGATCACGCGTCCGGCGAACGTCCGCTACCTCTCCGGGGCGTCCCCGCTCGGCGCGGTGCTGCTCGTCGGCCCCACCGAGGACATGCTCTTCTGCGCCGGAGCGCCCACCGGCGAGGCCGATGAGGGCCGCCTCGACGAGCACCTGAACGCCTCCGTCCTGGGCAGCCCCGGCGGGGACCCGGCCGTCGCGGCCGCCGATCTGGCCGCCGCGCTACGGGCCGACTCGCTCGCGGTGGAGGAACACCACCTCACCGTCGCCCGGCACCGGGCCCTGCGCTCCGTCGCGCCCAAACTGCGTCTCGCCGACCTCGGTACCGCCGTCGAGCAGCAGCGCCTCGTCAAGGACGAGGAGGAGATCGCCTGCCTGCGGATCGCCGCGGAGATCGCCGACCAGGCCCTCGGGGAGTTGCTGGAGTCCATCCTCGTGGGGCGCACCGAGCGGCACCTGGCCCTGGAGCTGGAGCGCCGGCTCGTCGACCACGGGGCGGACGGCCCGGCCTTCCCGACCTCCGTCGGCACCGGCCCGCACTCCGGCCGCTCCCGGCACCGGCCCTCCGACCGCAGGGTGGAGGAGGGTGACTTCCTCACGGTCTGCCTGGGCGCCAACTACCGTGGCTACCGGTGCGAGATCGGCCGGACCTTCGTGATCGGCACCAGCCCTGCCGACTGGCAGATCGAGCTGTACGACCTCGTCTTCACCGCCCAGCGGGCCGGACGCGAGGCCCTGCTGCCCGGGGCCGCGTACCGGGACGTGGACCATGCCGCACGTTCCGTCCTGGACTCCGCGGGTCACTCGGAAGCCCTCGCTCCGTGGACCGGACACGGCGTGGGCCTCGAAATCGACGAGGACCCGCAGCTTGCACCTACGGCAATGGGTAAACTGGACGCTTGCGTGCCGGTCACCGTCGAACCGGGGGTTCACCTCCCGGGCCGGGGAGGTGTCCGGATCGATGACACGCTCGTCGTGCGCCCCGAGGCGGACGGCGGTCCCGAGCTACTCACCATTACGACCAAGGAGCTGCTCGCGCTCTAGCCGGCTCTGCCGGGCTGTGCGCGCATCCGTGGTCTTCCAGTGCAGGAGATTCCGCAACCGTGGCTTCCACGAACGACCTCAAGAACGGCATGGTGCTGAAGCTCGACGGGGGCCAGCTCTGGTCCGTCGTCGAGTTCCAGCACGTCAAGCCCGGCAAGGGCCCGGCCTTCGTGCGCACCAAGCTCAAGCACGTGCTCTCCGGCAAGGTCGTCGACAAGACGTTCAACGCCGGCACGAAGGTCGAGACGGCCACGATCGACCGCCGCGACATGCAGTTCTCGTACATGGACGGCGAGTACTTCGTCTTCATGGACATGACCACCTTCGACCAGCTGATGGTGGACAAGAAGGCTGTCGGCGACGCCGCCAACTTCCTGATCGAGGGCTTCACCGCCTCCGTCGCCCAGCACGAGGGCGAGGTGCTCTACGTCGAGCTCCCGGCCGCGGTCGAGCTCAAGATCGAGCACACCGACCCGGGCGTCCAGGGCGACCGCTCCACCGGTGGCACTAAGCCCGCCACCCTGGAGACCGGCTACGAGATCCAGGTCCCGCTCTTCGTCACCACCGGCGAGACGGTCAAGGTCGACACCCGCACCAGCGACTACCTCGGCCGGAAGAGCAACTAACCCGTGGCTGCTCGGAGCAATGCGCGCAAGCGCGCCTTCCAGATCCTCTTCGAGGCGGACCAGCGTGGCGTGCCCGTGCGCGAGGTCCTCGCGGACTGGATCCGCCACGCGCGGTCGGACGACCGGCAGCCGCCGGTCAGCGCCTTCACGATGGATCTCGTCGAGGGTTACGCCGACAAGGTGAACCGCATCGACGATCTGATCATCACCTACGCCGTGGACTGGGACCTCGACCGCATGCCGGTCGTGGACCGGAACATCCTGCGGCTCGGTGCCTACGAGCTGATCTGGGTGGACGACACCCCGGACGCCGTCGCCATCGACGAGGCCGTCCAGCTGGCCAAGGAGTTCTCGACGGACGAGTCCCCCTCGTTCGTGAACGGGCTGCTGGCCCGCTTCAAGGACCTGAAGCCGAGCCTGCGGCGCAGCGAGAGCTGACCGCACGGCCCAGCGCCGGCACCGCCCTAGGGAAGGCGG
>NZ_JBGBPT010000034.1:5400-84625 GCF_041106355.1 Streptomyces sp. BF23-19
CCCGCAGGGGTCCGGCGCCCGCCGGTAAACGTTTCTGCTGGTCCGAAGCCCGAGACTCAGAGTTCCTCGTGCGCCACCGCGCGACGCGCGTCCGCGTCCAGCACGCCCCAGCTGATCAGCTGCTCGGTCAGGACCGAGGGCGACTGGTCGTAGATGACGGCCAGGGTGCGCAGGTCGTCCTGGCGGATCGACAGCACCTTGCCGTTGTAGTCGCCACGCTGGCTCTGGATCGTCGCCGCGTAACGCTGCAGCGGGCCCGCCTTCTCGGCCGGGACGCCCGCCAGGCGCTCCAGGTCGAGACGCAGCTTCGGCGGCGGCTCGGCAGCCCCGCCGGGAGTCGTACCCGGCAGCAGCTCCTGCACCGGCACCCCGTAGAAGTCCGCCAGCTCGGCAAGACGCTGGACGGTCACGGCGCGGTCCCCGCGCTCGTAGGAACCGACCACCACGGCCTTCCACCGACCCTGGGACTTCTCCTCGACACCGTGGAGGGAAAGGCCCTGCTGGGTGCGGATGGCGCGGAGCTTGGCCCCGAGCTGTTTGGCGTATTCGCTGGACATAACGCTCCCGGACGCTGTGACGCTGTGACTGGTGGACACTGCGACTACGTAACTACGTAACTACGTGCGGCTCCGCCGCGCGGCTGGTAACTCACTGTGAGGTTACGCAGCGTTACTTGGATGCGTCAAGCCGAATGGTCTTCGTCGCCTCCCTGGGGGTTCGTCCCAGGAGCCCTCTGAGAGCCCTTCCGTACCGGTCAGGTCCGAGTCACCGGCCTGTCCCTGGTACCCTGTGAGGCGTACATTCAGACGTCCTTTAAGGTCCGTCCCGTGAGGCGGAGAAGGAGGTCCTTTTCATGGACACCCAGCAGAACACCGATTCCATGCGCCCCGTTCTCGAAGCGCAGGACATCGCGCGGGTCCTGACCCGCATCGCCCACGAGATCGTCGAACGCGCCAAGGGTGCCGACGACGTGGTGCTCCTCGGCATTCCCACCCGCGGTGTCTACCTCGCCCGCCGGCTGGCCGACAAGCTCGAAGAGATCACCGGTACGAAGATCCCGGTCGGCTCCCTCGACATCACCATGTACCGCGACGACCTGCGGATGAAGCCCGCCCGCGCGATCGGTCGCACCGAGATCCCCGGCGACGACCTCGACGGCCGCCTGGTCGTCCTCGTCGACGACGTGCTCTTCTCCGGCCGCACCATCCGCGCCGCCCTCGACGCCCTCGGTGACCTCGGCCGCCCCCGCGCCGTGCAGCTCGCGGTCCTCGTCGACAGAGGCCACCGCGAACTGCCGATCCGCGCCGACTACGTCGGCAAGAACCTCCCCACGTCGCTGCGGGAGACCGTCAAGGTCCAGCTCCAGGAGGAGGACGGCCGTGACGCCGTGCTGCTCGGCCAGCGGACCGCCCAGGCAGCAGGCCAGTAGACCGTTCGAGTGACGGGCCCCGACCGGGCCCGCGCCGAGGCCTGCCCTGCCCGCTCGCACCCCTGCCCGTCAGCCCGCCTGCCCTCCCGACCTACGGAGCCATCCAGATGAAGCGTCACCTCATCTCGGCCGCCGACCTCACGCGCGACGACGCCGTCCTGATCCTCGACACCGCCGAGGAGATGGCCCGTGTCGCGGACCGGCCGATCAAGAAGCTGCCCACCCTGCGCGGCCTCACCGTCGTCAACCTCTTCTTCGAGGACTCGACCCGCACCCGGATCTCCTTCGAGGCGGCCGCCAAGCGGCTCTCGGCCGACGTCATCAACTTCTCCGCGAAGGGTTCGTCCGTTTCCAAGGGCGAATCCCTGAAGGACACCGCGCTGACCCTGGAGGCCATGGGCGCCGACGCGGTCGTCATCCGCCACCACGCCTCCGGCGCCCCCTACCGGCTCGCGACCTCCGGCTGGATCGACTCCGCCGTCGTCAACGCCGGCGACGGCACCCACGAGCACCCCACCCAGGCCCTGCTGGACGCCTTCACCATGCGCCGCCGCCTGGTCGGCCGCGACGCCGGCCTCGGCAAGGACCTGAACGGCCGCCGGATCACCATCGTCGGCGACGTCCTGCACAGCCGCGTGGCCCGGTCCAACGTCCACCTGCTGCACACCCTCGGCGCCGAGGTCACCCTGGTGGCCCCGCCCACGCTCGTCCCGATCGGCGTCGAGACCTGGCCCTGCGAAGTCTCGTACAACCTCGACGAAGTGCTGCCGAAGTCCGATGCGGTGATGATGCTGCGTGTGCAGCGCGAACGCATGAACGCGGCCTTCTTCCCGACCGAGCGCGAGTACTCCCGCCGGTACGGGCTCGACGGCGACCGCATGGCGAAGATGCCCGAGCACGCCATCGTGATGCACCCCGGCCCGATGAACCGCGGCATGGAGATCACCGCCCAGGTCGCCGACTCCGACCGCTGCACGGCCGTCGAGCAGGTCGCCAACGGCGTCTCCACCCGCATGGCCGTCCTGTACCTGCTGCTCGGCGGCTCCCAGCCCGCCGTCACCACCACCCCCGCCGCTGCCCGTACCGAGGAGAGCAAGTAACCATGAGCAAGATCCTTATCCGTGGCGCGAAGGTACTCGGTGGCGCGGCGCAGGACGTCCTGATCGACGGCGAGACCATCGCGGAGGTCGGCACCGGCCTGTCCGCCGAGGGCGCGACCGTCATCGAGGCCGAGGGCCAGGTCCTGCTCCCCGGCCTCGTCGACCTGCACACCCACCTGCGCGAGCCTGGCCGCGAGGACTCCGAGACCGTCCTCACCGGCACCCGCGCCGCCGCCTCCGGCGGCTACACCGCCGTCTTCGCCATGGCGAACACCTTCCCGGTCGCCGACACCGCCGGCGTCGTCGAGCAGGTCTGGCGCCTGGGCAAGGAGTCCGGCTACTGCGACGTGCAGCCCATCGGCGCGGTCACCGTCGGCCTGGAAGGCAAGCAGCTCTCCGAGCTGGGCGCCATGCACGAGTCCGCCGCCCGCGTCACCGTCTTCTCCGACGACGGCAAGTGCGTGGACGACGCCGTGATCATGCGCCGCGCCCTGGAGTACGTGAAGGCCTTCGGCGGCGTCGTCGCCCAGCACGCCCAGGAGCCCCGCCTCACCGAGGGCGCCCAGATGAACGAGGGCATCGTCTCCGCGGAACTCGGTCTCGGCGGCTGGCCGGCCGTCGCCGAGGAGTCGATCATCGCCCGCGACGTCCTGCTCGCCGAGCACGTCGGCTCCCGCGTCCACATCTGCCACCTCTCCACCGCCGGCTCCGTCGAGATCGTCCGCTGGGCCAAGTCCCGCGGCATCGACGTCACCGCCGAGGTCACCCCGCACCACCTCCTCCTCACCGAGGAGCTCGTGCGCTCGTACAACGCGGTCTACAAGGTCAACCCGCCGCTGCGCACCGAGCGCGACGTGCTGGCCCTGCGCGAGGCGCTCGCCGACGGCACGATCGACATCGTCGCCACCGACCACGCCCCGCACCCGCACGAGGACAAGGACTGCGAGTGGGCCGCCGCCGCCATGGGCATGGTCGGCCTGGAGACCGCGCTCTCCGTCGTCCAGCAGACGATGGTCGAGACCGGACTGCTCGACTGGGCGGGCGTCGCCGAGCGGATGTCCTTCGCTCCGGCACGCATCGGCGGCCTGGAGAACCACGGCCGTCCCGTCTCGGCAGGTGAACCCGCGAACCTGACCTTGGTCGAGACCTCGTACCGTGGTGTCGTGGACCCCGCACACTTCGCCTCCCGCAGCCGCAACACGCCTTACGAGGGCCGTGAGCTGCCGGGGCGCGTCACTCATACCTTCCTGCGGGGCCGGGCAACGGTCGTGGACGGGAAACTGGCGTGACACCTGCAGTAATCCAACTGGCCGCCGAGGCCGCCGAACGACAGTCGGCGGAGGTGACCAGCTTCGGCGCCCGCATGGCGTGGGTGATCGGCCTGGCCGTCTTCGTCGCGTTCGTCTACTGGCTGATGCGGCAGGGCTGGAAATGGCGCGGCGCTCTGCAGAGCGATCTGCCGGAGCTGCCCGCCGCACCCGACGGTCTTCCCGAGCACCGGCTGGCCCTGACCGGCCGGTACCACGGGTCCACCACCGCCGGGCAGTGGCTCGACCGGATCGTCGCCCACGGTCTGGGCCTGCGCAGCCGGGTCGAGCTCACGCTCACCGACGCGGGCCTCGACGTGGTCCGACCGGGGGCGGGCGACTTCTTCGTACCGGCCGCGCAACTGCGCGGCGCCCGCCTCGACAAGGGAATCGCGGGCAAGGTACTCACCGAGGGCGGTCTGCTCGTCGTCACCTGGGCGCACGGCGACAAGCTGATCGACTCCGGATTCCGCTCCGACCGCGCGGCCGAACACGCCGCCTGGGTCGAAGCCATCAATCTCATGCACTCATCCATCACGACGGAAGGCGCCGAACGATGACGACCTCCACCAGGGGAGCAGCCAAAGCTCCCGCCGTACTCGTCCTGGAGGACGGTCGGATCTTCCGCGGCCGCGCCTACGGCGCTGTGGGGGAAACCTTCGGCGAGGCCGTGTTCTCCACCGGAATGACCGGCTACCAGGAGACCCTCACCGACCCGTCGTACCACCGGCAGGTCGTCGTGATGACCGCCCCCCACGTGGGCAACACCGGCGTCAACGACGAGGACCCCGAGTCCTCCCGCATCTGGGTGGCCGGCTACGTCGTACGCGACCCCGCCCGCGTCCCCTCGAACTGGCGCTCGCAGCGCTCGCTGGACGAGGAGCTCGTCAAGCAGGGCGTCGTCGGGATCTCCGGCATCGACACCCGCGCCCTCACCCGTCACCTGCGCGAACGCGGCGCCATGCGCGTCGGCATCTTCTCGGGCGAGGCCTGGGTCGGCATCCGCGACGAGGCCCTGCTGGCCAAGGTCAAGTCGCAGCCGCAGATGAAGGGCGCGAACCTCTCCGCCGAGGTCGCCACCAAGGAGGCGTACGTCGTCCCCGCCATCGGTGAGAAGAAGTTCACCGTGGCCGCCGTCGACCTCGGCATCAAGGGCATGACCCCGCACCGGATGGCCGAGCGCGGCATCGAGGTGCACGTGCTGCCCGCCACCGCCACCGTCGAGGACGTGTACGCGGTCGACCCGGACGGCGTGTTCTTCTCCAACGGCCCGGGCGACCCGGCCACCGCCGACCACGCGGTCGCCGTCATGCAGGGCGTGCTCGCCCGCAAGACCCCGCTCTTCGGCATCTGCTTCGGCAACCAGATCCTGGGCCGCGCGCTCGGCTTCGGCACCTACAAGCTGAAGTACGGCCACCGCGGCATCAACCAGCCGGTCCAGGACCGCACCACCGGCAAGGTCGAGATCACCGCGCACAACCACGGCTTCGCCGTCGACGCGCCCCTCGACAAGGTCTCCGAGACCGCCTACGGCCGCGCCGAGGTCTCCCACGTCTGCCTGAACGACAACGTCGTCGAAGGCCTCCAGCTGCTCGACCAGCCGGCCTTCAGCGTCCAGTACCACCCTGAGGCGGCTGCCGGCCCGCACGACGCCGCGTACCTCTTCGACCGCTTCACGTCTTTGATGGAAACCGCCCTGATGGAGGCCGAGCGTGCCTAAGCGCACCGATATCCAGTCCGTCCTGGTCATCGGCTCCGGCCCGATCGTCATCGGACAGGCCGCCGAGTTCGACTACTCCGGCACCCAGGCCTGCCGCATCCTCAAGGCCGAGGGCCTGCGGGTCATCCTGGTCAACTCCAACCCCGCGACGATCATGACCGACCCGGAGATCGCCGACGCCACGTACGTCGAGCCGATCACCCCCGAGTTCGTCGAGAAGATCATCGCCAAGGAGCGCCCCGACGCGCTCCTGCCGACCCTCGGCGGCCAGACCGCGCTCAACACCGCGATCTCCATGCACGAGCAGGGTGTGCTGGAGAAGTACGGCGTCGAGCTCATCGGCGCCAACGTCGAGGCCATCAACAAGGGCGAGGACCGCGACCTCTTCAAGGGCGTCGTCGAAGCCGTCAAGGCCAAGATCGGCTACGGCGAGTCCGCCCGCTCGGTCATCTGCCACTCCATGGACGACGTCATCAAGGGCGTCGACACCCTCGGCGGCTACCCCGTCGTCGTGCGCCCCTCCTTCACCATGGGCGGCGCCGGCTCCGGCTTCGCCCACGACGAGGACGAGCTGCGCCGCATCGCCGGCCAGGGCCTCACGCTCTCCCCGACCACCGAGGTGCTCCTGGAGGAGTCCATCCTCGGCTGGAAGGAGTACGAGCTGGAGCTGATGCGCGACACCAAGGACAACGTGGTCGTCGTCTGCTCCATCGAGAACTTCGACCCGATGGGCGTCCACACCGGTGACTCGATCACCGTCGCCCCGGCGATGACGCTGACCGACCGCGAGTACCAGCGGCTGCGCGACATCGGCATCGCGATCATCCGCGAGGTCGGCGTCGACACCGGCGGCTGCAACATCCAGTTCGCGATCGACCCGACCGACGGCCGCGTCATCGTCATCGAGATGAACCCGCGCGTCTCGCGCTCCTCGGCGCTCGCGTCGAAGGCCACCGGCTTCCCGATCGCCAAGATCGCCGCCAAGCTGGCCATCGGCTACACGCTCGACGAGGTCCCCAACGACATCACCGAGAAGACCCCGGCCTCCTTCGAGCCGTCCCTCGACTACGTCGTCGTCAAGGCCCCGCGCTTCGCCTTCGAGAAGTTCCCGCTGGCCGACGCCACCCTCACCACCACCATGAAGTCGGTCGGCGAGGCCATGGCCATCGGCCGCAACTTCACCGAGGCCCTCCAGAAGGCCCTGCGCTCCCTGGAGAAGAAGGGCTCGCAGTTCACCTTCGTCGGCCCCACCGGCGACAAGGACGAGCTCCTCGCCACCGCGGTCCGCCCGACCGACGGCCGCATCAACACCGTCATGCAGGCCATCCGCGCAGGCGCCACCCAGGAGGAGGTCTTCGAGTTCACGAAGATCGACCCCTGGTTCGTCGACCAGCTCTTCCTCATCAAGGAGATCGCGGACGACCTCGCCGCCGCCGAGAAGCTCCATCCCGAGCTGCTCGCCGAGGCCAAGCGCCACGGCTTCTCCGACGCCCAGATCGCCGAGATCCGCGGCCTGCGCGAGGACGTCGTCCGCGAGGTCCGGCACGCGCTCGGTGTCCGCCCGGTCTACAAGACGGTCGACACCTGCGCCGCCGAGTTCGCCGCGAAGACCCCGTACTTCTACTCCTCGTACGACGAGGAGTCCGAGGTCGCGCCCCGCACCAAGCCCGCGGTGATCATCCTGGGTTCCGGCCCGAACCGCATCGGCCAGGGCATCGAGTTCGACTACTCCTGCGTCCACGCCTCCTTCGCCCTCAGCGACGCCGGCTACGAGACCGTGATGGTCAACTGCAACCCGGAGACCGTCTCCACCGACTACGACACCTCCGACCGCCTGTACTTCGAGCCGCTGACGCTCGAGGACGTGCTGGAGATCGTCCACGCGGAGTCGCTGGCCGGGCCCATCGCCGGTGTCGTCGTCCAGCTCGGCGGCCAGACCCCCCTCGGTCTCGCCCAGGCCCTCAAGGACAACGGCGTCCCCGTCGTCGGCACCCCGCCGGAGGCCATCCACGCCGCCGAGGACCGCGGCGCCTTCGGGCAGGTCCTCGCCGACGCCGGCCTGCCGGCCCCCAAGCACGGCACCGCCACCACCTTCGCGGGTGCGAAGGCGATCGCCGACGAGATCGGCTACCCGGTCCTCGTGCGCCCGTCCTACGTGCTCGGCGGCCGCGGCATGGAGATCGTCTACGACGAGTCCCGCCTCGAGTCGTACATCGCCGAGTCCACCGAGATCTCCCCGACCCGCCCCGTGCTGGTCGACCGCTTCCTCGACGACGCGATCGAGATCGACGTCGACGCCCTCTACGACGGCCACGAGCTCTACCTCGGTGGCGTCATGGAGCACATCGAGGAAGCCGGCATCCATTCCGGCGACTCGGCCTGCGCCCTGCCCCCGATCACCCTCGGCGGCTACGACATCAAGCGCCTGCGCGCCTCCACCGAGGCCATCGCCAAGGGCGTCGGCGTCCGCGGCCTGATCAACATCCAGTTCGCGATGGCCGGGGACATCCTCTACGTCCTGGAGGCCAACCCGCGCGCCTCCCGGACCGTCCCCTTCACCTCGAAGGCCACCGCCGTCCCGCTCGCGAAGGCCGCCGCCCGCATCTCGCTCGGCACCACCATCGCCGAGCTGCGCGCCGAGGGCCTGCTGCCGAAGACCGGCGACGGCGGCACCCTGCCGATCGACGCGCCGATCTCCGTCAAGGAGGCCGTCATGCCGTGGTCGCGCTTCCGCGACATCCACGGCCGCGGCGTGGACACCGTCCTCGGCCCGGAGATGCGCTCCACCGGCGAGGTCATGGGCATCGATGCCGTCTTCGGCACCGCCTACGCCAAGTCGCAGGCCGGCGCGTACGGCCCGCTGCCCACCAAGGGCCGCGCGTTCATCTCCGTCGCCAACCGAGACAAGCGCTCGATGATCTTCCCGGCGCGCGAGCTCGTCGCCCACGGCTTCGAGCTGATGGCGACCTCCGGCACCGCCGAGGTCCTGCGCCGCAACGGCATCAACGCCACCGTGGTGCGCAAGCTCAGCGAGGGCGAGGGCCCGAACGGCGAGAAGACCATCGTCCAGCTGATCCACGACGGCCAGGTCGACCTGATCGTCAACACCCCGTACGGCACCGGCGGCCGCCTCGACGGCTACGAGATCCGTACGGCGGCCGTGGCCCGCAGCGTCCCCTGCCTGACCACGGTCCAGGCGCTCGCCGCCGCCGTCCAGGGCATCGACGCGCTCAACCGCGGCGACGTGGGCGTCCGCTCCCTCCAGGAGCACGCGGAGCACCTGACCGCAGCCCGCGACTGACGCAGGCCGTAAGCCCGGACACGGGGAGGGGGACACCGGTTTCACGACGGGTGTCCCCCTCTTCACGAGCGCAGAGGGATTTTCCGACGATGTACAAAACCTTCTTCAACCTGGTCTTCAAGCGGATGGACCCGGAGCAGGCCCACTACCTGGCCTTCCGCTGGATCCGCCTCGCCGCCCGCACCCCCGTGCTGCGCACCTTCGTCGCGGCCGCGCTGGCCCCGCGCTACGAGGAGCTCCGCACCGAGGCCCTCGGCCTGCGCATGCACGGCCCCTTCGGCCTCGCCGCGGGCTTCGACAAGAACGCCGTCGCCATCGACGGCATGTCGATGCTCGGCTTCGACCACATCGAGATCGGCACGGTCACGGCCGAGGGGCAGCCCGGCAACCCCAAGAAGCGGCTCTTCCGCCTCGTGCCGGACCGCGCGCTGATCAACCGGATGGGCTTCAACAACGAGGGCTCGGCGGCCGTGGCGGCCCGTCTGGCGGCCCGTGAGGCGGTCTTCAGGACCGTCGTGGGCGTCAACATCGGCAAGACCAAGGTCGTGCCCGAGGGGGAGGCCGTGGGGGACTACGTCACCTCCACCGAGCGCCTCGCCCGGCACGCCGACTACCTCGTGGTGAACGTCTCCTCCCCGAACACCCCGGGCCTGCGCAATCTCCAGGCCACCGAGTCGCTGCGGCCGCTGCTGACGGCCGTACGCGAGGCGGCCGACCGCACGGTGACCGACCGCCGGGTGCCGCTGCTGGTCAAGATCGCCCCCGACCTGGCGGACGAGGACATCGACGCGGTCGCCGACCTGGCCCTGGAGCTGGGCCTGGACGGCATCATCGCCACGAACACCACCATCGCCCGCGAGGGGCTGGGCCTGAAGTCCTCCCCGGCCCTGGTGAAGGAGACCGGCGGGCTCTCCGGCGCCCCCGTCAAGGAGCGCTCCCTGGAGGTCCTGCGCCGCCTGTACGCCCGTGTGGGGGACCGCCTGGTGCTGGTGGGGGTCGGCGGCATCGAGAACGCCGAGGACGCCTGGCAGCGGATCCTGGCCGGTGCCACGCTGATCCAGGGCTACAGCGCCTTCATCTACGAGGGCCCGTTCTACGCCCGCGCCATCCACAAGGGCCTCGCCGCGCGCCTGGCCACCAGCCCGTACGCGACGCTCGCCGAAGCGGTGGGCGCCGAGACCCGAAAGGCCTCCAAGTGACTGTGACCCCGTTCGGCACCCGCCTGCGCGCGGCGATGGACTCCCGGGGCCCGCTGTGCGTGGGCATCGACCCGCACGCCGCCCTGCTGGCCCAGTGGGGCCTCCCGGACGACATCGCGGGCCTGGAGCGGTTCTCCCGTACGGTCGTCGAGGCGCTCGCCGAGTCGGTGGCGGTCTTCAAGCCGCAGGCGGCCTTCTTCGAGCGGTTCGGCTCGAAGGGCGTGGCCGTCCTGGAGCGGGCCGTGGCGGACGCCCGGGCGGCCGGGACCCTGGTGGTCATGGACGCCAAGCGCGGCGACATCGGCTCGACCATGGCCGCGTACGCCTCGGCCTTCCTGGACCCGGCCTCGCCGCTGTTCTCGGACGCGCTGACGGTCTCCCCGTACCTGGGCTACGGCTCGCTGAAGCCGGCCGTGGACCTGGCCCGGGAGTCGGGCGCCGGCCTGTTCGTCCTGGCGCTGACCTCGAACCCGGAGGGCGCGGAGGTGCAGCGGGCGGTCCGCGAGGACGGCCGGACGATCGGCGCGACGATGCTGGCGCACCTGGCGGCCGAGAACGCGGACGCCGTCCCCATGGGCTCCTTCGGCGCGGTGGTCGGCGCCACCCTGGGCGATCTGTCCTCCTTCGACCTGGACATCAACGGGCCGCTGCTGGCTCCCGGCATCGGCGCGCAGGGCGCGACGGCGGCGGACCTGCCCGGCGTGTTCGGCAAGGCCGTGCGCAACGTCGTCCCGAACGTCTCGCGGGGGGTCCTGAAGCACGGTCCGGACGTGAGTGCCCTGCGCGACTCGGCGCGGCGCTTCGCCGACGAGATCCACGAGGCCGTCACCGCGTAATCGGTCACCCGGAGAGGCCGGCCGCACCTTCGCGGGCCGGCCTCTCGCTCTTCTTGGCGAAACTCGAACGCTCTTCATCGGACAAAACCGGGGTATTTTGTCCGTGATGTACGGTTCAGTGGAGGCTGACCAGGACTTTTCGTCCGTTCTCGCTGACTGGAGCGGTGTTGGCCGCTAGTCTCCGACCAGAGTGAACGTGCAGCGAACGAGTTCCATCGCTGTTCGGGAGCTCGCGAGGTGTGTTGCCTTCAGGGTTACCCACCGGTCCGTATCCGACAGTTCGACATCCGAGGTGACGTAGGCGTGGCTCTTCCGCCCCTTACCCCTGAACAGCGCGCAGCCGCGCTCGAAAAGGCCGCCGCGGCTCGCCGGGAGCGGGCCGAGGTGAAGAATCGACTCAAGCACTCCGGCGCCTCGCTCCAAGAGGTCATCAAGACGGGCCAGGAGAACGACGTCATCGGCAAGATGAAGGTCTCCGCCCTGCTGGAGTCTCTGCCTGGCGTGGGCAAGGTGCGCGCCAAGCAGATCATGGAGCGTCTCGGCATCTCCGAGTCCCGGCGTGTCCGAGGTCTCGGTTCCAACCAGATCGCCTCTCTGGAGCGCGAGTTCGGCAGCACCGGCGCCTGAGGCGTCGACTGAAGTTCTCCCGGCGTTCTCAGGCAGTCCTGAGAACCTGGATAATCGCTCTATGGCAGCAGAGGTTCGTCCGCGGCTGACCGTGCTCTCCGGCCCTTCAGGGGTCGGCAAGAGCACGGTCGTCGCGCATATGCGCAAGGTTCACCCCGAGGTATGGCTCTCGGTGTCGGCCACCACCCGCAAGCCGCGGCCCGGTGAGCGACACGGAGTCCACTACTTCTTCGTCAATGACGACGAGTTCGACAAGCTGATCGCCAACGGCGAGCTGCTGGAGTGGGCCGAGTTCGCGGGCAACCGCTACGGCACACCCCGCGGCGCGGTGCTGGAACGCCTGGACAACGGCGAGCCGGTACTGCTGGAGATCGATCTCCAGGGCGCGCGACTCGTCCGCGAGTCCAAGCCCGACGCCCAGCTGGTCTTCCTGGCACCGCCGAGCTGGGACGAGCTGGTCCGCCGGCTGACCGGTCGGGGCACCGAATCGGCGGAGGTCATCGAGCGTCGGCTCGCCGCCGCCAAGATCGAGCTCGCTGCCGAGTCCGAGTTCGACACCACCCTGGTCAACACCTCCGTCGAGGACGTGGCTCGTGAGCTGCTAGCCTTGATGGCAGTTGTCTGATCGTTGATCGATGTTTTTGATTCGGTCGATTCCAGGACGGCCCCATCTTTCACCCATCTTCGGAAGGTAGAGCGTGTCCTCTTCCATCACTGCGCCCGAGGGCATCATCAACCCGCCGATCGACGAGCTGCTCGAGGCCACGGACTCGAAGTACAGCCTCGTGATCTACGCGGCCAAGCGCGCGCGTCAGATCAACGCGTACTACTCGCAGCTCGGTGAGGGCCTGCTCGAGTACGTCGGCCCGCTGGTGGACACCCACGTCCACGAGAAGCCGCTTTCGATCGCGCTGCGCGAGATCAACGCTGGTCTGCTGACCTCCGAGGCCATCGAGGCCCCGGCCCAGTAAGGCACCAGAAGCCCTTTCACCACAGGCCCGGCAGAACATCTGCCGGGCCTGTGGTGTGTCATGGGTGGGTACGACGACGATCAGAGCCGAAGGCGTCGGCCGCGTCGGACACGGAGAAGGGAAGTGCGTGGTGGATAAGCCGAAGGTCGTACTGGGAGTCAGTGGCGGGATCGCCGCCTACAAGGTGTGCGAGCTGCTGCGCCGGCTGACCGAGTCCGGCCACGACGTGCGCGTGGTGCCCACCGCGGCCTCCCTGAACTTCGTGGGGGAAGCCACCTGGTCCGCCCTCTCCGGGAACCCGGCCTCCACCGAGGTCTGGGAGTCCGTCCACGAGGTGCCGCACGTGCGCATCGGGCAGTCCGCCGACCTCGTCGTCGTCGCCCCCGCCACCGCCGACATGTTGGCCAAGGCCGCCCACGGGCTCGCCGACGACCTGCTCACGAACACCCTGCTCACCGCCCGCTGCCCCGTGGTCTTCGCCCCCGCCATGCACACCGAGATGTGGGAGCACCCCGCCACCCAGGAGAACGTGGCCACGCTGCGCCGGCGCGGCGCCCTGGTCATCGAGCCCGCCGTCGGCCGGCTCACCGGCAAGGACACCGGCAAGGGGCGGCTGCCCGACCCCGAGGAGATCTTCGAGGTCTGCCGACACGTCTTGAGAAGGCAGGGCCTGGCCCGCGGGGTGGCCGAGCCCGACCTCGCCGGGCGGCACGTCGTGATCAGCGCGGGCGGTACCCGGGAGCCGCTGGACCCGGTCCGTTTCCTCGGCAACCGCTCCTCCGGCAAGCAGGGCTACGCCCTCGCGCGTACCGCCGTGGCCCGCGGGGCCCGGGTCACCCTGGTGTCGGCCAACACCGCGCTGGCCGATCCGGCCGGGGTGGACGTCGTACGGGTGGGGACGGCCGTGCAGCTGCGGGAGGCCGTGCTCAAGGCCGCCGCGGACGCCGACGTCGTGGTCATGGCCGCGGCCGTGGCCGACTTCCGGCCCGCCGAGTACGCGGGCGGAAAGATCAAGAAGAAGGACGGGCAGGACCCGGCGCCCGTGGCGCTCGTACGCAATCCGGACGTTCTCGCGGAGATCTCGGCCGATCGGGCCAGGGCCGGGCAGGTGGTCGTGGGATTCGCCGCGGAGACCGACGACGTCCTCGCGAACGGCCGCGCCAAGCTCGCCCGCAAGGGATGTGACCTTCTCGTCGTGAACGAGGTCGGCGAGACTCGGACCTTTGGTTCTGAGGAGAATGAAGCGGTCATCCTGGCCTCTGATGGGTCTGAGACTCAAGTGCCCTATGGTCCGAAGGAGGCCCTGGCCGAGGTCATTTGGGACCAGGTGGCGGTCCGGCTCTAGTCGCGACGCGCCTGGGTCGATTCCCCTTCTCCAGGCCACCTCCGTGCGTAAGAATGGGAGTGCCGCAGGTCACACGGCTCCCACAAGGCGAGACGGGTGGTCCAGGAAACGGTGGCGACCGATAAACTGCATCCGGAACGTGATCGGGCGCAGCCCCCGATGTGGTTCCGCCAAATGATCAGCCAGCAGCCGCTGCAACCCCAGGGAGCGTTGTGTCCCGTCGTCTGTTCACCTCGGAGTCCGTCACCGAGGGCCACCCCGACAAGATCGCTGACCAGATCAGCGACACGATCCTCGACGCGCTCCTCACCGAGGACCCGACCTCGCGCGTCGCCGTGGAAACCCTCATCACCACGGGTCTCGTGCACATCGCGGGAGAGGTGACGACGAAGGCCTACGCGCCGATCGCGCAGCTCGTCCGGGACAAGATCCTCGAAATCGGCTACGACTCCTCGAAGAAGGGCTTCGACGGCGCCTCCTGCGGCGTCTCGGTGTCCATCGGCGCCCAGTCCCCGGACATCGCGCAGGGCGTCGACACCGCCTACGAGAAGCGTGTCGAGGGCGACGAGGACGAGCTCGACAAGCAGGGCGCCGGCGACCAGGGCCTGATGTTCGGCTACGCCTGCGACGAGACCCCCGAGCTCATGCCGCTGCCGATCCACATCGCGCACCGCCTGTCCCGCCGGCTCTCCGAGGTCCGCAAGAACGGGACCATCCCGTACCTGCGCCCCGACGGCAAGACCCAGGTCACCATCGAGTACGACGGTGACAAGGCCGTGCGCCTGGACACCGTCGTGGTCTCCTCGCAGCACGCCTCGGACATCGACCTCGACTCGCTGCTCGCTCCCGACATCCGCGAGTTCGTCGTCGAGCACGTCCTGGCCCAGCTCGTCGAGGACGGCATCAAGCTCGACACCGAGGGCTACCGCCTCCTGGTGAACCCGACCGGTCGCTTCGAGATCGGCGGCCCGATGGGCGACGCCGGCCTCACCGGCCGCAAGATCATCATCGACACCTACGGCGGCATGGCCCGCCACGGTGGCGGCGCCTTCTCCGGCAAGGACCCGTCGAAGGTCGACCGCTCCGCCGCCTACGCCATGCGCTGGGTCGCCAAGAACGTGGTCGCCGCCGGTCTCGCCTCGCGCTGCGAGGTGCAGGTCGCGTACGCCATCGGCAAGGCCGAGCCCGTCGGTCTCTTCGTCGAGACCTTCGGCACCGCCAAGGTCGAGACGCAGAAGATCGAGGACGCGATCGGCGAGGTCTTCGACCTGCGCCCGGCCGCGATCATCCGCGACCTCGACCTGCTGCGCCCGATCTACGCCCAGACCGCCGCCTACGGCCACTTCGGCCGTGAGCTGCCGGACTTCACCTGGGAGCGCACCGACCGCGTGGACGCGCTGCGCGCGGCCGCCGGCCTGTAAGCACACCCCGCCCCACGGCGGACACGTACGGCCCCGGACCTCCGCTGGTCCGGGGCCGTATTGCGTTGATCGACCGCCGCCCGGAGGCCTATGCTTCCCCTGCTCTCCCGGTGCGCCGGATGGCGGCTTCATCTGGAGCCGGGCGCGAGCCCGGTGTTGAAGGACAGTTCCACCACCGCCGCCGCCCGCCTTGATCTCGGGAGAGCGTCCACTGTCGGTGCCGTTTGTAAGAATGCTGCTGTGAGCAGCGACAACGGCGAGAGCGAAACCGAGGCGGGGGGCCCGCCGGAGCAGCTCGCACTGATCCGGGACATCGTCGCCGAGGCGAAGGCCAAGGCACCCAAGGCGAAGCCGCGCACCTGGCGCGGGGCCGCCCTCGCCGCCGAGCTGCCCGTCGCCCGGGTCCTGGTGAACAAGGGCGTGCTCCACCTCGACCGGACCTTCGACTACGCCGTCCCCGAAGAGCTCTCCGAGGCCGCCCAGCCCGGCGTCCGCGTCCGCGTCCGGTTCGGGGCCGGCTCCCACCATGTGCGCGGCGGCCGCCGCGAGGGCGGCGGCCTCATCGACGGCTTCATCGTCGAGCGCCGCGCCGAGTCCGACTACGAGGGCGCACTGGCCGCCCTCGCCCACGTCGTCTCGCCCGAGGTGGTCCTCAGCCCCCGCATGCTCGCCCTCGCCCGGGCCGTCGCCGACCGCTACGCGGGCAGCCTCGCCGACGTGCTCCAGCTCGCCCTGCCCCCGCGCAACGCCAAGGCCGAGGCCAAGCCCTCACCGGAACCCCTGCCGCCGCCGCCCGCCCCCGAGCCCGCCGGCTGGGAGCGGTACGGCGCCGGCCCCGGGTTCCTGCGCGCCCTCGCCACCGGCGGCACGCCGCGCGCCGTATGGACCGCCCTGCCCGGCCCCGGCTGGGCCGACGAACTCGCCCGCGCCATGGCCGCCACCCTGGCCTCCGGGCGCGGCGCCCTCGCCGTGCTCCCCGACGGACGGACCGCCGCCCGCGTCGACGCGGCCCTGACCGCCCTGCTCGGCGAAGGCCGGCACGCCCTGCTGACCGCCGAGTCGGGACCCGAGAAGCGCTACCGCCAATGGTTGGCCGTGCACCGCGGCTCCGTACGGGCCGTCATCGGCACCCGGGCCGCGATGTTCGCCCCCGTACGGGACCTCGGGCTGGTCGCCGTCTGGGACGACGGCGACTCCAGCCACAGCGACGACAACGCCCCCTTCCCGCACGTCCGGGAGGTACTGGAACTGCGCGCCGTGGGCGACGGCTGCGGCTTCCTCGCCGGCAGCACGAGCTGCACCGTGGAGGCCGCCCAACTGGTCGAGTCCGGCTGGGCCAGGCCCCTGATCGCCGACCGCGAGACCGTACGGGCCTGCGCGCCCCGGATCCGGACCGTCGGTGACGAGCTGCTCGCCCGCGACGAGGCCGCCCGCGCCGCGCGCCTGCCGAGCCTGGCCTGGGAGACCGTACGGGAAGGGCTGAAGACCGGGCCCGTCCTGGTCCAGGTACCGCGGCGGGGCTATGTGCCCCGGCTGGCGTGCGAGCGGTGCCGCACCCCCGCCCGCTGCACCGTCTGCGCCGGTCCGCTGGAGGCCCCCGACGAGCGGGACCTGACGTGCGGGTGGTGCGGGCGGGGCGAGCCGTCCTGGCACTGCGAGGAATGCGGATCGTTCCGGCTCCGGGCCCAGGTGGTCGGCGCCCGGCGCACCGCCGAGGAACTGGGCCGCGCCTTCCCGGCCGTCGCCGTACGGACCTCCGGGCGCGACCACGTCCTCGACGAGGTACCCGACCGGCCCGCGCTGGTGGTCTGCACCCCGGGCGCCGAACCGGTGGCGGCGGGCGCCGGGTACGCGGCCGCGCTGCTGCTCGACGGCTGGGCCATGCTGAGCCGGCCCGACCTGCGGGCCGGCGAGGACGCGCTCCGGCGGTGGATCGCGGCCGCCTCCCTGGTCCGTGGCGACGGGCAGGTCGTGGTGGTCGCCGAGCCGACGCTGCGGCCCGTCCAGGCGCTCGTCCGGTGGGACCCGGTCGGACACGCCGTACGGGAGCTCGCGGAGCGGTCCCAGCTCGGCTTCCCGCCGGTGTCCCGGATGGCGGCGGTGGCCGGTCGGGGTGAGGCGGTGGAGGCCTTCCTGGCCGGAGCCGGACTGCCGCCCGACGCGGAGATCCTGGGACCGGTACCGCTCCCGGGGCGGCGCGGGGAACCGTCCCCCGGGGAGCGGGCGCTGGTCCGGGTCCCGCCGGGCAGCGGAGCCGCCCTGGCGGCCGCCCTGAAGAAGGCGCAGGCGGCCCGGCTGGCGAAGGGGGTTCCGGCGACGGAGGCCGTCCGGGTCCGGATCGACCCGCCCGACATCGGCTGACGGCGTCGCGCCGACCCGGTGCGCGGCCGGCCGGGGCCGAACGCCGAAACCCCCGGTGGGGCGACCCGTACGGTCGTCCCACCGGGGGCGGAATCAGACGCGGCGCGCAGGGCCGGCCGGCCGTCGGGTGTCGGCGTCCCGGCGGCAGGACACCCGTCAGCCGTTGCGCGGACCGGGGAAGGCGGGGGAGCGGGGAACCTCTCCGAGCCTGGGGCCGGTGACACCCGCGGCGGCGGCGGCCGCCTGGGCCTCCTCGCGCACCGGCTGCGGCGGCATCGAGCGGGCCGCAGGGACGGTCGGCAGCGGCCCCATGGTCCGGGTGGTCGCCCCCTCGGCCTGCGGCTCAGCGGACTCGGCGGACTGCGCCCGCCGGGCCCCGTAGCGGCGGTGCACGGCCTGCTTGGTGACACCCAGCGCCGAACCGACCGCGTCCCACGAGAAACCGAGCGAGCGGTCGAAGTCCACCGCCGCGGTGACCAGCGTCTCGACGCTGTCCCGCAGCTCCTGCGCGAGGCGGACGGTCGGCGCGGGCGCCCGGCCGTAGACGACGAAGCCGGTGGAGGGACCCGATCGGCGCGGGCGGTACACGTTGCCGAGCTGGGCGGTGAGCGTACGCAGGGCATCCACCTGCCGGCGAACCCGCTCGATGTCGCGTACCAGGAGGTGCAGGCTGGCCCGGGCTTGAGCGTCGTGGGTGGCGTGGTCGGCCATGAAGAAGCCTCTCGAACCGGTGCTGAAGGGCGGATCGGGCCGCAGACACCGTTCACACGCGGCCCGTTTTGGTCAATCTCTCTTGACCAACGCGCCACCCGTCGCCCAGGTCACGCTGTGGGGGCGTGTCGGCATATGCGAGGGGCGCGCGCGTGTGCGTACGCCCCCTCAACACCACAGGTGGGCGGCCCGACGGACGCCCCATAGACTGGTGCGCTGCTGACAGCCGAGATTAGCGAGGTAGTCCCCCAGTGAAGCTCGTCTTCGCAGGCACCCCCGAGGTCGCCGTACCCGCCCTGGACGCCCTGATCGCCTCCGGGCGGCACGAGGTCGCCGCCGTCATCACCCGGCCCGACGCACCGGCCGGCCGCGGCCGCCACCTCGTCGCCAGCCCGGTCGCCGAACGCGCCGAGGAAGCGGGCATCGAGGTGCTCAAGCCCGCCCGCCCCCGCGACCCCGACTTCCAGGCCCGGCTGCGCGAGATCGACCCGGACTGCTGCCCGGTCGTCGCCTACGGGGCCCTGATCCCCAAGAGCGCCCTCGACATCCCCCGGCACGGCTGGGTCAACCTGCACTTCTCGCTGCTGCCCGCATGGCGCGGAGCCGCGCCCGTCCAGCAGTCGATCATCGCGGGCGACGAGGTGACCGGAGCCTCCACCTTCCGCATCGAGGAGGGCCTGGACACCGGCCCGGTCTACGGCATCCTCACCGAGGAGATCCGGCCCTCCGACACCAGCGGCGACCTGCTCACCCGCCTCGCCTTCGCCGGGTCCGGACTGCTCGCCGCCACCATGGACGGCATCGAGGACGGCACCCTGCGCGCCGTCGCGCAGCCCCACGACGGGATCTCACACGCGCCCAAGATCACCGTGGAGGACGCCCGGATCGACTGGACCGCCCCCGCGATGCGCGCCGACCGCGTGGTGCGCGGCTGCACGCCCGCGCCGGGCGCGTGGACCGTCTTCCGCGGGGAACGCCTCAAGCTGATCTCGCTCGGCCTGGTGCCCGACCGGACCGACCTGGAGCCGGGCGCGCTGTCCCCCGCCAAGAACAACGTGTACGTCGGCACCGGCTCGCACGCCGTGGAACTGCTGTGGGTGCAGCCGCAGGGCAAGAAGCCGATGCGGGCCGCCGACTGGGCCCGCGGGGTCCGGATCGCTCCCGGCGAGCGGCTCGGCGGAGCCGACGTAGGCTGATCGGTGGGGACGTCCGAGCGCGGACGTCCCCGCGTCCCACCGCAAGACCGGCAAGACCCGCAAGACCAGTAGTGCCCGTCGCACTCGTAGCACTCGTAACCCCGGAGCACCTTTCACGTGAGCGAACAGCCCCGTCAGCCCCGTCGCAAGCCTGCCCCCGCAGGCGCCGGTGGCAAGCAGGCCAAGCCGTACCGTCGGCCCCAGAAGGACCCCGTCCGGATGCTGGCCTTCGAGGTGCTGCGGGCGGTGGACGAGCGCGACGCCTACGCCAACCTCGTGCTGCCGCCGCTGCTCAAGAAGGCCCGCCAGGACGAGAAGTTCGAAGCGCGCGACGCGGCACTGGCCACCGAGCTGGTCTACGGGACACTGCGGCGCCAGGGCACCTACGACGCCGTCATCAAGGCGTGCATCGACCGCCCGCTGCGGGAAGTGGACCCGCCGGTGCTGGACGTGCTCTCGCTCGGCGCCCACCAGCTGCTCGGCACCCGCATCCCCACCCACGCGGCCGTCTCGGCGAGCGTGGAGCTGGCCCGCGTGGTGCTCGGGGACGGGCGCGCCAAGTTCGTGAACGCCGTCCTGCGGAAGATCGCCGCGCACGACCTCGACGGCTGGCTGGAGCGGGTCGCACCGCCGTACGAGGACGACGCCGAGGAGCACCTCGCGGTGTACCACTCGCACCCCAGGTGGGTCGTCAGCGCCCTGTGGGACGCGCTGGGCGGTGGGCGCGCGGGCATCGAGGACCTGCTGGAGGCCGACAACGAACGGCCCGAGGTGACCCTGGTGGCCCGCCCCGGCCGGTCCACGCCGGAGGAACTGCTGGAGGCGGTCGGCGAGGAGTCGGCGCTGCCGGGCCGCTGGTCGCCGTACGCCGTCCGGATGGCCGAGGGCGGCGAACCGGGCGCGCTGGAAGCGGTCCGCGACGGCCGCGCCGGCGTGCAGGACGAGGGCAGCCAGCTGGTCGCCATGGCCCTGGCGGCCGTACCGGTCGAGGGCCGCGACGAACGCTGGCTCGACGGCTGCGCGGGCCCCGGCGGCAAGGCGGCGCTGCTCGCGGCGCTCGCGGCGCAGCGCGGGGCGTTCCTGCTGGCTTCGGAGAAGCAGCCGCACCGGGCACGGCTCGTGGAGCGCTCGCTCGCGGGCAACCCCGGCCCGTACCAGGTCATCGCGGCCGACGGCACCCGCCCGGCCTGGCTGCCGGGATCCTTCGACCGCGTCCTGATGGACGTCCCCTGCTCGGGCCTGGGCGCGCTGCGCCGCCGCCCGGAGGCCCGCTGGCGCCGCCGCCCGGAGGACCTGGAGGGCTTCGCGCCGCTCCAGCGCGGGCTGCTGCGTGAGGCGCTGTCGGCGGTGCGGGTGGGCGGCATCGTGGGCTACGCGACCTGCTCCCCGCACCTGGCGGAGACCCGGGTCGTCGTGGACGACGTCCTGAAGGGCCGCGGCGCCGGCCACTCCCCGGTGTCCGCGGAACTGATCGACGCACGGCCCTTCATGCAGGGCGTCCCGGCCCTGGGCGACGGCCCGGACGTCCAGCTGTGGCCCCACCTGCACGGCACGGACGCGATGTACCTGGCGCTGCTGAGGCGAACGGCCTAGTCGGGCCGGGCTGCCGGTCGTGGCTGCCCCTCGCCGAGGTGTACCCGGACGACGCCGACCGTGGCGTCGTCCGGCGGGCCGGGCGTCGCCATCGGCCATCGGCCATCCGCCATCGGCCACGACGAGGCACGTCAGACCGCGCGAAGCCTGCGGAACTCGTGTGCGGCAAGGGGAAACAAGGACGAGAGGATGCCCGACCGCAGCTCTCCGTCGAGGGCGGAGGCGAGGAACTGCGTGCAGGACACGGGGAAGTGCTCCCACCGGTCGCCGCGCGCCTCGTTCACCATGACGGTCCACCGGTCCGGCTCAAGGCCCGGCCGGAGCAGCCAGTAGAGGCACTCCCCGTTGTCCGTGGTCGCCCATAGGGCGACCTGGGTCCCTTCGGCCTCCAGCTCCGCCGGCTTCCTCTCGACTTCCCACAGGTCTTCGAGGTCCTCGGTCCGATGCCTTGCCCATGTGATCAGGTCGTAGTGCTTGTTGGGGCAGTCGGGCTCCAGGACGTACAGGTAGTCGTCCCAGTTGCTTCCCCCGTAGACCTGGATGAGCTCCTTGTAGTCGGCGGGAAGCCGAACACCGAGTCTGCGCTCGACGTCGCCCCAATCCTTCTGCCGGGGCTCGTTCGGCGCCGGGGCGATCTCGAGAAGACGTGCGAGGGCGTCGGTCACGGCGGGGCTTCCTGTCTCAGAGGCACGCCTTCCCGCGCACAAGATCGAATCCTACCGGCCGGGCGGGGCCGTGAAGCGGGGCGGGGGCTTCGGGGGCGGGGCTGCTGGGGCGGCGTCAGGTAGGTGGGGCGGGGGTGCGGGAGGCGGGAGCTGCTCGGGCGGCATCGGAGTGGGGTATGGGGGTTTCCCGTCAGTCCCATCGTCCCTCCGGGTCGGGCCGGTCCCTCAAGGGCGCTCCTTCGTCGCGTCACTGCGTGATGGCCTGCGGCCACCCTTGACCGACCGTCCCGCCCCGAAGTCACCCCGCACCGCACGGCTTCCGGTCGAGCCGCTCCCGCTTCCCGAAGCCGCCGCCCAGCTTGCTTGCTTCGCGACCCCGCCCGGGCGGCTTCCACCTCCCGCGCTCCCGGCGCACCTCCCCGACCCCGTCGGCCGGCCGGCCCAGGCCCGCCCCCGTCGGCCGGATTGTGGCCCCTGGGGGCGCTCTCGCGTCGTCCCGTCCCGGCTGTACCGCGGCCGGGGGCGCCGTCCTGTCCCGTGTGGGGCGACTTGCGGGGTCGTGGCCGGAACCCGGTGGGGGCATGGCAGGCTTGGGGCATGGCCGCTCAGATTTATCCCAGCATCTTGTCCGCAGACTTCGCCCGACTCGCCGAGGAGGCGAAGGCTGTCGAGGGGGCCGACTGGCTGCACGTCGATGTGATGGACAACCACTTCGTCCCGAACCTGACCCTCGGAATGCCGATCGTGGAATCCCTGAGCAGGGCCACGGACATCCCGCTGGACCTTCACCTGATGATCGAGAACCCGGACCGCTGGGCTCCCCAGTACGTGGAGGCCGGGGCGGGCTCGGTCACCTTCCACGCGGAGGCCGCCGCCGCGCCCGTGCGGCTCGCGCGGGAGATTCGGGCCAAGGGGGCGCGCGCCTCCATGGCGCTCAAGCCCGCGACGCCGATCGAACAGTACGAGGACATCCTTCCCGAGTTGGACATGCTACTGATCATGACGGTCGAGCCCGGCTTCGGCGGCCAGCCCTTTCTCGACATCATGCTCCCCAAGATCCGCCGCACCCGGGAGCTGATCTCCAAGCACGGCCTGGAGCTGTGGCTCCAGGTGGACGGCGGGGTCTCGGCCTCGACCATCGAGCGCTGTGCCGAGGCCGGCGCGGACGTTTTCGTGGCGGGCAGCGCGGTCTACGGAGCGGTCGATCCCGCCACCGCCGTGCGTACGCTGCGTGAGCAGGCGGGTGCGGCGATCGCAGCCGCGCCGTGGGCTTGCGACCACTGAACCAAGGGTTGATGAACAGCTCGGTGAACGGGAGCTGTCCAGGCTGATCAACGGCCGTCGGATCTGACAGGATGAACGGCGAGTCGAGAGTGTGAACAGCAGTGAGGAGAGCGCGGTGTCTGCAATGTCGGCGGGACGGTCAGCCCTGCGGATGGGACCCGCGGAGCTGGTGCAGGCGGCGGCCATGGCGCGCCGCTTCTACCTGGAGGGCAAGTCCAAGATCCAGATCGCCGAGGAATTCGGCGTGAGCCGCTTCAAGGTGGCCAGGGTCCTGGAGACCGCCCTCGAACGTGACCTCGTACGGATCGAGATCCGGGTACCGGCCGAGCTCGACGCCGAGCGGTCGGACGCGCTCCGGGCCCGGTACGGGCTCCGGCACGCCGTCGTCGTGGAGTCGCCCGCCGACGCCACCGAGGACGCGCCCGACCCGGAGAACCTGGGCGCGGTCGCCGCCGATCTGCTCGGCGAGCTCGTGAACGAGGGCGACGTACTGGGCCTGGCGTGGGGGCGGTCGACCATTCACATGGCCGCCTCCCTGCACAGGCTGCCGCAGTGCACCGTGGTGCAGCTGACCGGCGTGTACGACGCGGGGACCGCCGAGCGCGGTTCGGTCGAGGCCGTACGCCGGGCCGCCCAGGTCTCGGGCGGTGACGCGCACCCGATCTACGCGCCGATGCTGCTGCCCGATCCGGCGACCGCGGCCGCGCTGCGCAGCCAGACGGGGATCGCGCGCGCCTTCGAGTACTTCGACAAGGTGACGGTCGCGGCCGTGTCGATCGGTTCGTGGGAGCCGGGCATCTCGACCGTGCACGACATGCTGACCGACGAGGAGCGGGAGCACTACGCCTCGCTGGGCGTGGCGGCGGAGATGTCCGCGCACCTGTTCGATTCCGAGGGGCGTCGTGTGGGCCGGGACCTCGGCGAGCGGTGCATCACCGTGGAGGCGGACCGGCTGCGGCGGATCCCCGAGGTCGTGGCGATCGCGGGCGGGCTGCGCAAGGCCTCCGCGATCGGGGCCGTGTTGAGGTCGGGGCTGGTGACCAGTCTCGTCACGGACACGGCGGTCGCCGACTACCTCCTCACCGAGTCGGCCCCAGGGCTGCGGCCGGCGTTGGACCGGGCCGACCCGGACGACTGACGCGGTCTGACCGGGCAGGACGGGCCGTGGCGGCCGTTCGCTGTCGCCGCCGGTGCGGATGGTGCTGGAATTGAGATCCGAACGGCGGACCGCGCGGCGGCCTCCGGGGCGCATACTGGTTCCAATGACAAAGTCAGCAGTACCTCGCCGCCATTTGCCGTCCAGCCCGTTCAAGGCCCCCGTGGAGCAGCCCATCCGGCAGTTCAACGTCGGCGACCGGGTTACCCACGATGAGCACGGCCTCGGCCGTGTCGTCGGAATCGAGGAGGGGATCGCTGTTCTCGTCGACTTCGGTTCGGTCCAGAAGCGCATCCTGAGTCCCTACACCAAGATGGCCGCCCTCTGAGGCGACCGGGCGATTCGCGAGCGAATCGGATATTTGGCACGATCGGTGCATGATCTTTCGGAACGTGCCCCGATCGTTGCTGCGTGTGCTGGGGGCCCTGTTCCTTTGTGCCGCGCTGGTCGGTGCGGTGGGTTGTGGCGGGCAGAAACCCGTGCCTGCCGCCGCCGGTGCGAGTTCGGGTGCGAGCGCCTCTGAGGCTGCCTCCGCCTCTGCCGCCGCCGTCCCGGGGTGGGCGAAGGGGATGGCCACCGTACGGGCCGACGGGCTGCCGCAGCAGGCCCGTGACGTGCTCGCGCTCATCGACAAGGGCGGGCCGTACCCCTACCGGCAGGACGGCACGGTCTTCGGGAACTTCGAGAAGGCCCTGCCCAAGCAGAAACGTGGTTACTACCACGAGTACACCGTGCGGACGCCGGGAGAGCGTGATCGCGGAGCCCGGCGGATCGTGACGGGTGAGGGTGGGGAGTTCTACTACACGGACGACCACTACGACACCTTCAAGGCGGTTCTCCGATGAGCCTGGACCCGCAGCCGCTCGCCCCGGCGCTCGAAGCCGCCGAAGCGGCGGGCCGGACGACCGTACGGCTGGACCTGGACGGGGTACGCGGCAAGACCGAGCTGATGCGGCGCTGCGGGGATGCCTTGCGGCTGCCGGAGTGGGTCGGCGGGAACTGGGATGCGCTGGCCGATGCGCTGCGCGACCTGTCGTGGTTGCCGTCGTCCGGCGGGGGGTGGCTGGTGGCGGTGACGTCGTGGCGTGGGTTCGCGGATGCGCGGCCGGGCGAGTGGGAGACGCTGGTCGAGGTGCTGGAGGAGGCCGTGGGCTTCTGGCGGGAGCGCGCGGATGGGTCTGAGCTGGTGGTGCTGCTGGCCGAGGCCGGGCCCGGGCCGGTTGCCGGGGCTCCGCCCCCGACCCCGCGCCTCAAACGCCGGCGGGGCTGAAAGATCGGGGCTCCGCCCCCGGCCCCGCGCCTCAAACGCCGGCGGGGCTGAAAGATCGCTGGAAGGTGCGGCTGGGGGCAGGTGTAGGGCCTGCCCCCAGGGGTCAGGCTTCGGGGGTTTTCGGGATCCAGGGTGGGGTTTGGCCCCAGGACCAGACCGGGATCTTGGCCGCGTCGACCGGGGGTGGGTTGGGGCCCGAGTAGATCAGGGCCATGCGGGTGCCCCACTCGATGTAGTAGGCGAACACTCCGCGGAATTCCGGGTCCGTCGGGAGGCCGACCTCGTCGGCCGTGTCCATCAGCAGGTCCACCCAGCGGCGGCGCTGCTGCTCGGTGATGCCCCGGCCCAGGTGCTTGGTGGCCATGTGCTGGTGGCCGCCGTGGTGGGCGGTGTAGTCCGAGGGGCCGCCGAAGACCTCCGACAGCCAGACCGCGACGTGCTGGGGGTGTTCCGAGTCCATGCCGGCGAAGACCGGGGCCAGGATCTCGTCCCGCAGGGCGTGGGCGTAGAAGGCGTCCGTGAGGCGGTTCATCGCCTCCGCTCCGCCCATCCACTCGTAGATGGTGGGTGTGGTGCTCATCGCTGTTCGGCGGCCTTTCCCGTGCCCACGACGCCCGTCACGAGGTAGTGCTGCATCTCCTCGATGGCCGTCACGTACGGACGGATCGCGTTGAAGAAGGCCGGGAAGTGCTCGCCCTTGCGGAACCCGCCCAGGTGGTCCTCGATCGAGGTCCAGCGGATCCGCAGGATGTAGCGCTCCTTCTCCTCCTCGCAGCGGGCCAGCTCGTAGTCGATGCACTCGGGCGAGGCCGCCAGGGACTCGGCGGCCCGGGCGTACGCGTCCTCGAAGGCCGACTGGTCGTCCAATGCGATCCGGTAGCGGATGTATTCGACGGTGGTGGTCATGGGTGCGTGCCTCTCCCTGGGTGTCGGTCGTCGTCAGCCTTACGCGATCACGCGCCGCCGTGGGGCGGATTCGTCATTCGGACTCGGACTTCATGGAGTCGGTCGGTTCCGACACGTCCGGGCCCTGGGCGCGCACCCGCTGGACCTTGTCCAGGGAGTCGCGCAGTTCGGTCAGCCACTCGTCCGTGTTGCGGCCCACGAGCCGGACGCACCAGGCGAGGGCGTCGGCCCGGCTGCGGGCCACGCCGCCGGCGACCAGGGTGTCGAGGACCTGGCGTTCGGACTGGCGCAGGCGGGTCATCACCGGGACGGCGAGATGGGTGAAGAGGGTCGTCTCCTCACCCACCCGCACGCCCCAGGCGACCTTCCGGCGGTAGAGCTCTTCGGCCTCGCGGGCCACTTCGATGCGCTGTTCGCGGGTGCGTTCGCGGAATTCCTTGACCGATTCGGTCGCCGGTATGACGCCGACGACCGTGATCTCCTCGCGGTCGAGGGTGAGCGAGTCCAGGGACTCGTAGACGTCGACCGGCAGGCGCTCGGCGAACCACGCGCGGAGCTGTTCGCTCTGTTCGACTGTAATCATGTAATCAACGTTGCATCCGTTGCGGCCTTGATCGCAAGGCTCCCGGCGCGGCGTTCGCTCTCAGCCCATCGAGCGGTAGCGGTGGATCAGCGAGACGGCCATCGCACCCTCGCCCACCCCCGAGGCGACCCGTTTCACCGAGTGGGCGCGGACGTCGCCGGCCGCGAAGACGCCGGGGACGCTCGTCTCCAGGGGGTACGGGGCGCGCTCCAGGCTCCACTCGGCCGGGAGTTCACCGCCGTTCGAGATCAGGTCCGAGCCGGTGAGGACGAAGCCGTACTCGTCCCGTTCGACGACCCCCGCGAGCCAGTCGGTGTGCGGGCGGGCGCCGATGAAGGTGAACATGAAGCGGGCCGGGATCTCGGTGTCCTCGCCCGTGTCCGCGTCGTGGAGGGTGATGCGCTCCAGGTGTTCGTCCCCGGCCAGGGAGACCACCGTCGTGCGGACCTTCACCTCGATGTTCGGGGTGCGGTCGATCTCGTCGATCAGGTAGCGGGACATGCTCGCGTCCAGGGAGGCCGCGCGGACCAGGATCGTCACGCGGGCGGCGTACTTGGCGAAGTGCACCGCCGCCTGGCCCGCGGAATTGGCCCCGCCGACGATGAACACGTGCTGCGAGATGCAGGCCGAGCTCTCAGTGGTGGCCGCGCCGTAGTAGAGGCCGGCCCCCTCGAAACGGTCCGCGCCGGGGGCGTCGAGGCGGTTGTAGGAGACCCCGGTGGCCAGCAACACTGTCTCGGCGGAGATCTCCGTGCCGTCGGCCAGGGTCAGGATCTTGGCCGGGTCGTCCCGGGTCAGCGAGACCACCTCCACGGGGTGCAGGATCTCGGCGCCGAACCGGGAGGCCTGGATGGTGGCCCGGCGGGTAAGGTCGCCGCCCGAGAGGCCCGAGGGGAAGCCGAGGTAGTTCTCGATCAGGCTGGAGGTGCCCGCCTGGCCGCCCGGGGCGCGGGAGTCCAGCATGAGCGTCGACAGGCCCTCCGAGGCCGAGTAGACGCCCGCCGCGAGGCCGGCCGGGCCCGCCCCGACGATGACGCACTCGTAGTGCGGGCGGGAGGCGGTGGTGGCCAGGCCCAGGCGCTGGGCGAGCTGGGTGTCGGTCGGGGCCGAGAGGACCGACCCGTCCGGGAAGCGGACGAGGGGGAGCGCCCCGTCGGGCTGGGCGGCGATCAGGGTCAGCGCCTCGGGGTCCCGCTCGACGTTGAGGAAGCGGAACGGCTGGCCGTTGCGGGTGAAGAAGTCCCGGACGGCGTGGGTGCCGGGGGAGACCAGGTGGCCGGCGACGATGATCCCGTCGTACGCCGGCCGGTAGGTGGCCAGCCAGTCCGACAGCAGGTCGTCCAGGACCGGGAAGAGCCGCTCGTGCGGCGGGTCCCAGGGCTTGAGCAGGTAGTAGTCCAGCCGGACCCGGTTGATGGCGGTGATCGCGGCGTCGGTCTCCGCGTAGGCCGTCAGCAGCACGCGGCGGGCGTCCGGGAAGCGGCTGACCGCCTCCAGCAGGAACTCGACGCCGGTCACGTCCGGCATGCGCTGGTCCACGAGGAACAGCGCCGGGTCGTGGCCGCGTTCGTCGAGGGAGTCGAGGATCTTCAGGGCGTCGGCCGCCGAGGAGGCGCCGAGGACCCGGTAGCGGTCGCCGTAGGCGCTGCGCAGATCGCGTCGGACGGCGCGCAGCACCTGCGGGTCGTCGTCCACGGCGAGGATGACCGGCTTCTTGTGCTCCGCGCGTTCGGCGGCCGCGGCCGCCGAGGCGGCGGGGGTGGCGGAACTCTCCGGGGCCGCGCTCATGCCGGGTCCAGCATCAGCTGGTCGGCGTAGCACCAGGCCCAGTCCTCGCCGGGCTCGTGGGAGGCGGCGATGGCGTGCTCGGTGGTCCGGTAGTGCCGGGTGGCGTGACGGTTCCTCGACGAGTCGCAGCATCCGACGTGCCCGCAGCTGAGGCACATCCGCAGGTGCACCCAGGTGTCGCCGGCGATGAGGCACTCCTCGCAGCCCACGGCCGTGGGTTTCACCGGACGTATCTGATCGATGTGTGTGCACAACAGGTCCATCGTCATCGTCCCCGTCCCTCTCCTCGTGCTCTTGCCCGTGCTGTCTCTCGTGTTGTCGCTCGTGCGGTTGCTCGTTCATGGCGCGGCTCGGTACGCCTGTGATTCACGGCGCGTCCAGACCATAGGGCGGCACCACCGGAATGGTTCATCGATTCGGCCGAAGTCAGGTAGTCCTGAAGCTACTTCATGACGTCCGCGGACGACTTCCTGATGTGCGGCCATGACCTGCCCCGCTACCTCACGAAGTCGCACACCAGCGCTTTGACGAAGCACCTGGACGCGGCCAGTGTGGGGGACGCCAACGACAACAGGCGGCGCCTGGAGGAATACGTGAGCAGAAAGATTCTGGTCATTGTCTCCGAACACGGTTACTGGGCCGAGGAACTGATAGGCCCCGTTTCGAAGTTCGACGAGCGGGGCTACGAGGTCATATTCGCCACGCCGACCGGAAAGCGTGCACACGCTCTCCCGCCGAGCCTCGACGCGAACTACATCGACCCCCCGCTGGGACGCTCCGTCACCACCGAGGAGAACGCCCGGCTGGGGCGGGAGTTCGAGCAGTCGAGCCGGCTGGACTCGCCGCTCGACATCGAGGCGTGGGTCCCCGAGCGTCCGTACACCAGCGACGAGGGCTATCTGCCCAAGCTGGAGCAGTACCACCGCGATCTGGACAGGCTCGACGCCGACATCGCCGGGTACGACGCGATCCTCGTCGTCGGGGGCAGCGGCCCCATCGTGGACCTCGCCAACAACGAGCGCGTGCACGCCCTGATCCTGGCCTTCCACAAGGCCGGCAAGGTCGTCGCCGCCGAGTGCTACGGCGTCGCCTGCCTGGCCTTCGCCCGGGACTGGAGCGACCGCGGAAGCATCATCCGGGGCAAGCACGTGACCGGCCACTGCAAGGAGTACGACTACAAGGACGGCACCGGATTCCTCGGTACCGACTTCAACATGGGACCGCCGCCGTATCCGCTGGAGTACATCCTGCGCGACGCGACGGGCCCGCGCGGCGCGTACCACGGGAATTTCGGCAAACCGGTCTCGGTCATCGTCGATTTCCCCTTCGTCACCGGGCGTTCCACCCCCGATTCCTATCTCACGGGGCAGAAGATCGTGGAAGTCCTGGAGGACGGTCTCACCCGATACGGCTGGTGATCCCGGAGGCCGCAGGGAAATCGGAGAGTTGAGGGGGAATTCATGGAAGCCACTCCCGGACGGGAAAGGCTGATCGAGCAGTTCAAGGCCGACGGCCTGACGGTGATGTTCGGAAATCCGGGGACGGTGGAACAGGGATTCCTCGACGCGGTGGACGCGGCGGAGGACTTCCGATACGTCCTCGCCCTCCAGGAGACCGTGGCCGCCGGCATCGCCGACGGGTACGCCCGGGCGACCGGCGGCGCGGCCCTGCTCCAGCTGCACTCCGGTGTCGGTCTGGGCAACGGCATCGGCATGCTCTACCAGTCGCTGCGCGGCCACACCCCGCTCGTCGTGGTCGCCGGTGACGCCGGGGTGCGCTACGACGCCATGGACGCGCAGATGGCCTGCGATCTGGTGGCGATGGCCAAGCCGGTGACCAAGTACGCGACCCGGGTCACCGACCCGCGGTCCGTGCTCCGCACCGTCCGCCGGGCCGTGAAGATCGCACTCACCCCGCCCCGCGGACCCGTGTTCGTGGCGCTGCCCATGGACGTGCTGGACGAGCTCAACTCCGAGCCCGTCCTGCCGTCCACGCAGGTGCTCACCGACGTGGCGCCCTCGCCGGCCTCGGTGGGGCGGGCGGCCGAGCTGCTCGCCTCCGCCGAGCGGCCGATCGTCCTGGTCGGGGACGGGGTCGCGCTGTCCGGGGCGCAGAAGGAGCTCGTGGCCGTCGCCGAGCTGCTGGGCGCCGACGTGTACGAGGTCGACTCGTCCGAGGTGAACATCGCGGCCTCGCACCCGCTACGCCGCGGCCAGACCGGGCACATGTTCGGCCCGCACAGCAAGGAGCTCGTCGGGGACGCCGACGGGGTGCTGATCGTCGGCACCTACGTCTTCCCGGAGGTCTTCCCCGAGCTGGAGAGCCCCTTCAGAGCGGGCGCCAAGGTCGTCCACATCGACCTGAACGCCTACGAGATCGCCAAGAACCACCCGGTGGACCTCGGCCTGGCCGCGGACCCCAAGCAGGCGCTGCGCGCGCTGGCCGGCGTACTGGAACGGCGCCTCGGCCCGCGGCGCAGGGCGGCGGCCGCCGCGCGCCTCGACGTACGGACCCGGGAGCGGATCCGCGAGACCCGGTCGGCGGGGTCCGCCACGGACGACGGCACGCCGATGGCCGTCTTCCTGAAGACCCTGGCGGAGCGCACCGGCGGGGACCTGATCGTCTTCGACGAGGCGCTGACCACCTCGCCGCTGGTCACCCGGTACCTGCTGGCGGAGCGCCCCGGCGACTACCACCTCACCCGGGGCGGCTCGCTCGGCGTGGGCTTCCCGGGCGCGGTCGGGGCCAAGCTGGCCCGGCCCGAGCGGCTCGTGGTCGGCTTCGCGGGCGACGGCGGGTCCATGTACACCTACCAGGCGCTGTGGACGGCGGCCCGGCACGGCATCGACGCCAAGTTCGTGGTGTGCAACAACCGCAAGTACCGGCTGCTGGACGACAACATCGCCCAGTACTGGCGGGAGCGGGACATCCCCGAGCACGGCTTCCCGGGCTCCTTCGACCTCTCCCACCCCGAGATCGACTTCGCCGGGCTGGCCCGGTCGCTCGGCGCCGGCGGGATGCGGGTGGAGAAGCCGGACGAGGCGGTCGCCGCCGTGGGCCGGATGCTGTCCCACCCCGGGCCGTTCCTCGTCGACATCCAGATCTGATCCCAGAGCCATCCGACGCAAGCCCCGTACGGACAGGAGGAGACCGCATGCCCGCCGAGCGGCAGCTGACCGAGGAAGCGATCCGCAGTTTCGCCGAGAACTGGTACGTGGCGCTGGACCAGCACGTGGATCCGGACGACGTGCTCGCCCTGATCACCGAGGACCTGGAGTTCAAGGTCCCCGAGGACACCTTCCTCGGACACGAGGGATTCGGCCGCTGGTACGCGGCCGTCACCCACCGCTTCTTCGACGAGGTGCACACCGTCACGAAGGTGGAGCCCGTCATCGAGGGCGACCGGGCGGTCGTCCGGGTCCTCGTCAACTGGCAGGCCAAGATCTGGGACCCGCCGGGCGCCCGCAGCCAGTGGCTCGGCTTCGACGCCGACCAGACCTGGACGGTCGTGGCCGGTCCGGACGGACCGCTGATCAAGCAGTACACCGTCAACGACCTGGCGCCGATGCCCGGTTCCGGCTCGCTCTGAGCACGGGCGCCGACGAAGGGAGAAGCGACGATGACCGAAGTGACGCGGGAGCGGGTCGAGGCGGCGTACGCCGCCCTCGGCTCCGGTGACCGGGCGCGCATCCTGGAGTACTACTCCGAGGACCTGCGCTGGCTGGTGCCGGGCAACCACCCGCTGGCCGGCTGGTACGAGAGCCTGGACGCCTTCCTGGAGCTGATGGGGCAGACCCACAAGCTCACGGGCGGCACCTTCCGGATGGACATCCAGGCGGTCCTCGTCGGCGAGGACTGCAGCGCCGACGTGTGCCGCAACGTGGCCCTGCGGGACGGCGCGGACGAGACGAGCACCTCCCCGCACGAGCGGATGGACTACCCGGTCTTCCACTTCATGCGGTGGCGCGGCGGCCGGATCGTCGAGGGCCGGGACGGTCTCTTCGGGGACTCGGCGACCGCCTTCAGTCAGTTCTGGGCGCCGTTCGCGCCGGACGGAACCCGTAGGGACCGATAGACCGACAGGGGGATGAGCGCGATGGACCGACACGAGAGCCACACCGAGATCCTTCGGAAGTACTACGAGTACGCCAACGCCGGTGACTGGGACCGCTGGTGCGATCTGTTCGCCGACGACCAGGTGATGGACGAGCAGCTCGCCGGCCACATCGAGGGCCTGGAGGTCCTGCGCTCGATGATGAAGGGCATGGGCACGATGTACCGGGTCTTCCGCAACGAGCCCGTGCACTTCGTCGTCGACGGCGAGAAGGCCGCGGCCGTCTCGCACCTGACCGCGGTCAGCGCCTCCGGCGAGCCCATCGAGGCCGAGGTCATGAACTTCTTCCGGATCGTCGACGGAAAGATCGCCTACATGGCGAACTACCACGACACGGTCCCCTTCCAGGTGCTGAGCCAGGACTGAGGGGAGCGCGGTCATGGCTGCAGAACGAGCAGAGGAATACGACTACGTCATCGTGGGCTCCGGCACCGCCGGCAGCGTCCTGGCGGACCGGCTCTCCGAGGATCCGGACGTCTCGGTCCTCGTCCTGGAGGCGGGCGGCTCCCGCATCCCGCCCGAGGTGGACGACCCGTCCTCCTGGTACAAGCTCCTCGGCGGGCCGGTGGACTGGGGCTACACCAGCACCCCGCAGCCCGGACTCGACGGCCGCCGTACCTACGAACCGCGCGGCAAGGCCCCCGGCGGCAGCAGCAACCTCTACATCATGATGCACATCCGGGGCCACGCCTCGGACTTCGACAACTGGGCCTACCAGGGCGCCGCCGGCTGGTCCTACGAGGACGTGTCGCCCTACTTCGCCCTGCTGGAGGGCCAGGAGGACGTCACCGCCGAGACCACCGGCACCCGCGGCCCGCAGCGGATCACCAACGCGGGGCGCCACGGCCCCAACCCGGTCTCCCGGGCCTTCATCGACGCCGCAGTCGAGCTGGGCCACCAGGAGATCGAGGACTTCAACACCGACGGACCGCGGCGCGGCCTCTTCGGCACCGGCTGGCACCACATCGACGTGGCCGACGGCCGCCGCCAGGGCGTCCTCGCCGCCTACCTGGAGCCGGCGCTGCGGCGCCCCAACCTGACCCTGCGCACCAACGCGCAGAGCACCCGGCTGCTGTTCGACCGCGACACCTGCACGGGCGTCGAGTACGTGCAGCTCCGGGCTCCCGCCGAGATCCCGGGCCGGACCGTCCGGGACGGCCACAGCGCTCCCGCGGCGCCCGGGTCGCACACCGTGCGGGCCCGCCGTGAGGTGATCGTGGCGGCCGGGGCGATCGAGTCCCCGAAGCTGCTGCTGCTGTCCGGCATCGGCGACCCCGAGCAGCTGCGCGAGCACGGCATCGAGGTCGCCGCGGCCCTGCCCGGGGTCGGCGAGAACTTCCACAACCACGTCCTGACCGGGCTGATGGCCGAGGTCACCCAAGAGCTGCCGCCGCCGGCGCAGAACCTGTCGGAGAGCGCTCTATTCCTGTCCTCGCGGCCGGGGTTGCCCGCCCCCGACCTGCAGATCGCCTTCGTCCACGTGCCGTTCGACGTGATCGTCGGTCAGGACCACCCCAACACGGTGTCGATCCTGCCCGGCGTCGTACGGCCGGTCTCGCGCGGCTGGATCAGGCTGGCGAGCGCCGACCCGCTGGCCCACCCGCTGATCAACCCGAACTACCTGGGCGACCGGTGGGACCTGGAACGGATGGTGCAGGGCGTCAAGATCGCCCGGGAGATCTTCGCGACCTCCGCCTTCTCGCCCTGGTACAAGCAGGAGCTCCAGCCCGGACCGGGCTACGTGAGCGACGACGACCTGCGGACGTTCGTGCGGCAGAAGTCGGAGAGCTACCACCACCAGGCCGGCTCCTGCCGTATGGGCGTCGACGACCTTTCCGTCGTGGACCCCGAGCTGCGGGTGCACGGCGTACGGAACCTGCGCGTGGTCGACGCGAGCGTGATGCCGGCGGTCCCGTCCGGCAACTGCCACACCGCCATCGCGATGATCGCCGAGCGCGCGGCGGACTTCCTGAAGGGGGCCTCCCGTGTCTGACGCGGTCCTGCGCGAGGGCGCACTGTCCGGGACCCGGATCGCGGTCCTGGTCGAGAGCGACTACTACGAGCCGGAGATCTTCTACTACCAGCGCCGCTTCGCCGAGGAGGGCGCCGAGGTCGACTTCCTGACCCGGCTGTGGGGCAACGACTCCATCACCTTCACCGGGCACGAGTACCGGGCGCCCTTCACCGCCACCCAGTCCCTGGAGGGGCTGAGCGACGACGAGCTGCGCCGGTACGCGGCGATCATCGTGCCCTCCGGCATGGTGGCCGACCGGCTGCGCTACACCGAGGACGTGGACGTCCTTGCCCCGGCGACCGAGCTGCTGCGCCGGGCCTTCGAGGAGCCGACGGTCCTCAAGGGGATCATCTGCCACGGCATGTGGCTGGCCTCCTCGATCCCGGACAGGATCCGCGGCCGCAAGGTGGTCTGCCACAACAACCTCATCGGTGACGTCCGGAACATGGGCGGGGAGTACGTCGACGAGGACGTGGTGGTCGACGGGGACCTGGTCACCGGCCGCACCGGCGCCCACCACCACCTCTTCGCCCGCCGCATCATCGAACTGATCGCGGCCGGTCGGGGCCGGGGAGCCGGCTGATGGCCGCCGGGCTGCGGTGGTCCCACGTGGGCCTGAACTGCACGGACCAGAAGACCACCGAGGAGTTCTACACCCGGTACTTCGGCTTCACCCGGGCCCGGGTCGTCGACCTCGGCGAGTCGCGGATCGTGTTCCTGCGGAAGGGGGACGCGTACCTGGAGCTCTTCGCGGCCGGTGACACCGCACCGGCCCGGGCGGCGAACGACGACGGTCCGCAGGCCCCCGGCCGGATGCGCCACCTGGCCTTCCAGACCGACAGCGTGGACGCGTTCCTGGCCGAGCTGGGCGACGCGGCGGAAGTGACCCTGGGACCACTGGACTTCGACGACTTCATCTGCGGCTGGCGGACCGTGTGGGTCCGCGATCCCGACGGGGTCATCGTCGAGGTCAGCCAGGGGTACGAGGACGACGGCTCTCACGACAAGGACGGTGCGTGACCCATGGCTGACGCCGTGACCTTCTCCTTCTCCGACACGATCGCGGGCTACGTCACCCGCTTCGACTCCGGGACCCGGCTGCTGAGGCTGAAGACCGCCGACGGGCGCGAGTTCGACGTCTCCCTCGCCGGTGACCCCAGCGCCGAGCTGGTCCGCAACCTGGACGAGCCCTACATCGACGCCTCCGGGCACATCGACGAGATGCTCTCGCCCGGCCGGTTCCTCTTCGTCTACGGGGTCCACTACCCGGAGCGCGGCGGCGGCTTCGACGCCAAGCGCCTGGTCTTCCTGGGCCGCGGGGCCGAGGACTACCGCTTCGAGGAGCCCAGCTGGTGGATCAAGCAGATCGAATCCCTGGCCGACTTCTACAAGCGGGCGCAGTTCGGCGACGGGCCGGTGGACTTCACCGAGTACCGCACCGAGATCCGGCTCGGCGGTGACAAGACCGCCAGCCACGTCCAGGAGACCGACACGATCTCCCGGCTGGTCTACGGCATGGCCTCGGCCTACCTGCTGACCGGCAAGGACGAGTACCTGGAGGTCGCCGAGCGCGGGACCGAGTACCTGCGCAAGCACATGCGGGTCGTGGACAGCGAGGAGGACGTGGTCTTCTGGTACCACGGCATCAGCGTCGACGGGGACAGCGAGCGCAAGCTCTTCACCTCGGAGTTCTCCGACGACTACGACGCGATCCCGATGTACGAGCAGATCTACGCGCTGGCCGGCCCCATCCAGACGTACCGGGTCACCGGTGACATCCGGATCAAGAACGACGCGGACGCCACCATCCGGCTGTTCGACAAGTTCTTCTTCGACCCGGAGCAGGGCGGCTACTACTCCCACATCGACCCGATCCTCTTCAGCGCCGACCACGAGTCCCTCGGCGAGAACGCCGAGCGCAAGAACTGGAACTCGGTCGGCGACCACGCGCCCGCCTATCTGATCAACCTGTACCTGGCGACCGGCGACCAGAAGTACGCCGACTTCCTCGAGTACACCTTCGACACCATCGCGGACAAGTTCCCGGACTACAAGAACAGCCCCTTCGTCCAGGAGCGCTTCTTCCGCGACTGGTCGCACGACACCGCGCACAGCTGGCAGCAGAACCGCGCGGTGGTCGGCCACAACCTGAAGATCGCCTGGAACCTGATGCGGATGAACTCGCTGAAGGCCAAGCCGGAGTACGAGCAGCTCGCCAAGAAGATCGGCGAGATCATGCCGGCGGTCGGCAGCGACGTGCAGCGCGGCGGCTGGTACGACGTGGTCGAGCGGCTCAAGTCCACCAACAAGGACGGGCAGGAGGCGTACCGGTTCGCCTGGCACGACCGCAAGGCCTGGTGGCAGCAGGAGCAGGCGATCCTCGCCTACCTCATCCTGAACGGCACGGTCGGCGGCGACGCGAACCTGCGCGAGGCCCGGCAGGCCCAGGCCTTCTACAACACCTTCTTCCTCGACCACGACGAGGGAGCCGTCTACTTCAACGTGCTCGCCAGCGGTACGCCGTACCTGCTCGGCACCGAGCGGCTCAAGGGCAGCCACTCGATGTCCATGTACCACTCGGCGGAGCTCTGCTACCTCTCCGCCGTCTACAACAACCTGCTCATCAACGGGCGGGAGATGGACTTCCACTTCCAGCCCGACCCGACGAACCTGCCCGACCGCGTCCTGCGCGTCTCGCCCGACCTGCTTCCCGCCGGTTCGGTGCGGATCGCGTCCGTGGAGATCGACGAGAAGCCGTACACCGACTTCGACGCCGACGCACTCACCGTACGGCTGCCCGATGTCCAGGGCCGGGTGAAGGTCAAGGTCCGGCTGCGCCCGGTGACCAAGTAGCGCTCAACGGGGGGCGCCCCAACCAGAGGGGAACGCAATGACTCTCAACGTCAAGGAACGCCGGAACAAGACGGGCACCGTGCTCGTCGCCACCGGCGAGATCAACAGCGAGACGTCCGGCTCGCTGCTCCAGGCACTGCTGCCGCTGGTCCGCGAGGGCAAGCCGCTGAAGATCGACCTCACGGCGGTCACCTACGTCTCCAGCGCGGGCCTGCGCACCCTGCTCGTGGTCTACCGCGAGGCCCAGCACGCCGGCGTCGCGGTCACCCTCTACGGGGTGAGCGAAGAGGTCCGGTTCGTCATGTCGGCCACCGGGTTCCTCGACTTCTTCGAGACCGGAGAGGCCGTCGCGGCGGCGGCCAAGGCCAAGGCCAAGGCAGCGCGATGACCGAGACCCGGTCCGAGCAGGTGCTGCGCGTCGACGCGTACCCGACCCACGAGGTGGGCGGGTACCGCGTCCGCGCCGGCAAACCGTTCCCCTTCGGGGCCAACGTGGTCCCCGGCGGGGTCAGCTTCTCCGTCTTCTCCGACCAGGCCACCTCCATGACCCTGGTCATCTTCAAGCGCGGAGAACCCGAGCCGATGGCCGAACTGGAGTTCCCCGAGGAATTCCGCACCGGCAGCGTCTTCGCCATGACCGTCTTCGGCCTCGACCACGAGAACATCGAGTACGGGTACCGGGCCGACGGCCCCTACGACCCGGTCACCGGCCATCGCTTCGACGCCCGGCAGGTGCTCTCCGACCCGTACGCCCGCCTCATCGCCGGCCGTGACGTGTGGGGCGTGGAGCCGGACCGCAGCCGCGGCTACCAGTACCGCTCCCGCGTCTGCCTCCAGGACTTCGACTGGGGCGACGACACCCCGCTGGGCATCCCCGCCGAGGACCTCGTCGTCTACGAGACCCACGTGCGCGGCTTCACCCGGCACCCCTCCTCACAGGTCACCGCTCCCGGCACCTTCGCGGGGCTGCGCGAGAAGATCCCGTACCTGAAGGAACTCGGGATCAACTGCATCGAACTGCTGCCGGTGTTCGAGTTCGACGAGAGCGACAACCCGCGCACCAACCCGGAGACCGGCGAGCAGCTCTTCGACTACTGGGGCTACAACACCGTCTCGTTCTTCGCGCCCAAGGCCGGCTACGCGGCCACCGGACGCTACGGCATGCAGGGCGACGAGTTCCGCACCCTGATCAAGGACCTGCACGCCGCCGGCATCGAGGTCATCCTCGACGTCGTCTTCAACCACACCGCCGAGGGCAACGAGCAGGGCCCGACGATCTCCTTCAAGGGGCTCGACAACGCCACGTACTACATGCTCACGCCCGACGGGTACTACTTCAACTTCAGCGGCACCGGCAACACGGTCAACTGCAACCACCCCGTCGTGCGCAACTACGTGCTCGACTGCCTGCGCCACTGGGTCGCCGACTACCACATCGACGGCTTCCGCTTCGACCTGGCGGCCATCCTCGGCCGGGCCCTGGACGGCACCCCGCTGCCCAACCCGCCGCTGCTGGAACTGCTCGCCTACGACCCGGTCCTGCGGCACACCAAGCTCATAGCCGAGGCCTGGGACGCCGGCGGCCTCTACGAGGTCGGCAACTTCCCGGCGTACGGCCGCTGGGCCGAATGGAACGGCAAGTACCGCGACACCGTGCGCAGCTTCCTCAAGGGCGACCCCGGTGTCACCGGCGAACTGGCCACCCGGATCGCCGGATCGCCGGACCTGTACGCCACCCGCGGCACCGCGGCCTCGGTCAACTTCCTGACCGCGCACGACGGTTTCACCCTCGCCGACCTCGTCTCCTACAACGACAAGCACAACGAGGCCAACGGCGAGAACAACGGCGACGGTGCCAACGACAACAACAGCTGGAACTGCGGCGCCGAGGGTCCCACCGACGACCCGGAGATCAACGCGCTGCGCACCCGGCAGATGAAGAACGCCCTCGCGATCCTCTTCACCAGCCAGGGCATCCCGATGCTGCTGGCCGGCGACGAGGTCGCCCGCACCCAGCAGGGCAACAACAACACCTACTGCCAGGACAACGAGCTCTCCTGGTTCGACTGGGACCAGGTCGACGACAACGCCGAACTGCTCCGGTTCACGCGGGAGATGATCGAATTCCGCAAGCACCACCGCGAGCTGCGCTCCACCGCCCACCCCACCGGCCAGGTCCGCGAGCACCTGGGCCTGCCGGACATCAGCTGGCACGGGGAGCGGGCCTGGCAGCCCGACTGGTCGGCCGAGAGCCGGCTGCTGGCGGTGGCCCGCTGCGGCACCGGTGACGACGACGTGGTGTACGTGGCCATGAACGCGCACTGGGAGTCGCACGACCTGGAACTGCCCGCCCTGCCGGGAGGCCGGAGCTGGCACCTGTTCGCCGACACCGGGGCCGAGGCACCGTACGACATCCGCACCCCCGGAGCCGAGCAGGAGCTGGACAACGCCGGGAAGTACCTGATCGGCCCGCGCTCGGTGGTGATCCTCGTGGGCCGCACCGACGATCGCGACGACCTCGAAACGCCCTGACCGAAGGAGACCCTGACATGCCGCTTTCCGTGTCCCTGAGCATCGAGGGCGACACCACCGTGATCGAACTGACGGGCGAGCTGGACGCCAAGACCGCGCCGGACTTCCACCGGACCATCGAGAAGGCCGCCGGCCACGGCACCCACACCGTCGAGATCAGGATGGCCGGCGTCGGCTACATGGCCAGCGCCGGACTGCGCTCCCTGGTCTTCGCCCAGCAGAAGGTCGCGAACGACGTCACCATCAAGGTGGTCGGTGCCATCGAGCCCGTGTCCCGGACCATCCGGACCGCCGGGCTGGACCGGAGCATCGTCCTCTCCGATGAGTGACCACCGTGACTGACATGGTCGAACTGGCGAGGACGTCCCGCGTACTGGAAGTGCCCGCGACGGTGGGGGCACTGGGCGAAATCGCCACGTTCGTCCTACGGCTGGCCGGAGCGGCGGGCCTGGGCAAGGGCCCTACCTACCGTCTCCGGCTGGCCGTGGACGAACTGGCCACCAACGTCGTGATGCACGGGTACCGGGGCGGCGACGGACGGATCACCGTCCGCGGCCGTTCCGGCCCGGGCGGGGTGCAGATCGTCATCGAGGACTGCGCACCCCCCTTCGACCCCGTCGAAGGCCGCCTGCCGCCCGCCTGCCCCGGGGTCCCCCCGGAGGAGCGCAGGATCGGCGGCCTCGGCATCCACCTGGCGCTGACCAGCGTGGACGAGTTCGGCTATGCGCACAGGGACGGCCGCAACATCAGCACCCTGACTGTGAAGGCTGAGGGGACGGACCGATGCCCTCCACGACAGTGATCATCCTCGACGCGTACCCGCCACCGCCGCCCGAGCTGCTCGACGCTCTACGGACGATGGACGCGGCACTCGTCACCCGCTCCCTGACGGAGCTGCGCGAAGGGGCGCTGGAACTGCTGCCCGTCGCGGACGTGCTGCTCGCCCCGGCCGAGTCCGACGGGGAGGCCGTACGGATGGCCGTACGCCGGCTGCGCCGCTGGGCCGGAGCCCCCATCGTGGTCGTCTGGACCGTGACGGAGTTCGCCGCCCTGGAGGAGCACGTCCGGATCGGGCACGACTACCTCGTACCGCCCTTCCTGCCCGCCCTCGTCGGGGCCCGGCTGCACAGCTGCTCGGAGCGCGCCGGACTCGGCCGCACCCTGCGGGAGGCCGACGCCCGCGCCGAACTCATGGGCTACGAGAAGGAACTGGAGATCGGCCGGGAGATCCAGGCGGGCTTCCTGCCCGAATCGATGCCCGTCCCCGACGGCTGGGAGATCGACGTGCGGTTCCGTCCCGCCCGGCAGGTCGCAGGCGACTTCTACGACGTCTTCGAGATCTCCCGCGGCCGCCGGCTCGCCTTCGTCGTCGCCGACGTCTGCGACAAGGGGGTCGGAGCCGCGCTGTTCATGGCGCTCATCCGCTCCCTGCTGCGGCACACCGCGCAGAACAGCGGCCTGCAGCACCTGGTCGCCGGACGCGCCGGCGGCAGCCGGCGGATCCCGGTCGTCGGCGCCACCCCGCTGCTCAACGCGGTCACCGCCACCAACGGCTACCTCACCCGCAACCACCTGCGGCAGGGCTACTTCGCCACCCTGTTCTTCGGGGTGCTCGACCCGCTCACCGGCAGCCTCGTCTACATCAACGGCGGCCACAACCCGCCCCTGCTGCTGCCCGCCGACGGCAGCCCGCCCGTCGCCCTCCACATCACCGGACCGGCCGTCGGCATCCTGCCCGACTGCGTCTACACCCTCGGCTACGCCCAGCTCGACCCGGGCGACACCCTGTTCGCCTTCACCGACGGAGTCCCCGAGGCCCGCTGTCCGAACGGCAGCTTCCTCGGCGACGACCGGATGCTCGAACTGCTCACCGGGCCACCCACCAGCGGCAAGGACGTGGTCGACCGGATGGACTGGGCGGTGCGCGAACACACCGGCACCGCCGAACAGCACGACGACGTCACCATGCTGGCCCTGCACCGGCCACGCGCGGCGCGGGGGCCGCGCGCGGACGGCGCAGGCACCCGGGTGGTGGCCTAGATGACCCGCACCATCGTCGTGCACTCGCACCGCGGTGGGACGGGCAAGTCCTCGGTACTGGCGAACCTCGCGCTGCTCCTCGCGGCCGAGGGACGCCGGGTGGGGGTGGTCGACACCGATATCCAGTCACCCACCCTGGACCTGCTGTTCCGCCTGGGGCCCGGCCCCTCCCTGACCGACTACCTGCTCGGCCGCTGCGAGATCGAGACCACCGCCCAACAGACCGGCGTACCCGGGCTGTACGTCGTACCGGCCCGGACCGGGACGGCCGCCCTGCGCGAGATCATGGCCGGGGGCTACGACGTGGGGCTGCTGCCGGAGGGCTTCGACCGGCTGGCCGCGCACCACGCCCTCGACGTGCTGCTGCTCGACACCCACGCCGGGCTCAACAACGAGTCGGTGACCGCCATGGCGAGCGCCGACGTACTGATGATCATGGCGCGGGCCGACCGGATCGACCTCTCCGGGGTCGAGGAGACCATCGCCCTCGCCGGACGCCTGACCTGCCGGCGGAACCTGGTACTGAGCATGGCCCCCGAGGGCATGGACCGGGAAGCGGCCCGCCGGCGCTCCGAGGCGGTCTACGGGGCGCCACTGGCCGGAATCCTTCCCTACTCGCCGGAAATGGCGGCTCTGTACGGGGAACGCATATTTGCCGAAGCCCACCCCGACCACCCCCTGGTCGGTGAATTCCGCACCATCATCTCGGCGTTGGACGCACGTGACGAAGTATCGCGGGCCTGACGTCGTCCCCCTTACGCCCCCTGCGGGTGGCGTGTTGAATCGGCAGCGAATCCAGAACAAGGAGAGAATCATGAAGATTCTCGTCGTCATGACGGCCAAAGCCACACTGCATCTGCTCGACGGTGAACAGCACCCCTCGGGATTCTGGGCCGAGGAATTCGTCGTGCCCTTCTCGCTCTTCAAGGCGGCCGGCCACGACGTGGACGTGGCGACGATCGGAGGCAGGGCGCCGACGGTCGACCAGACGAGCATCGACCCCCAGTTCCTGCGGTGGGTCCGCCCCGAGGGTTCGCCGGACGAGGACGCGGCCAACGCCGCCGAGTACGTCCGGGTCATCGGGGACACCCCCCAGCTGAGAGCCCCCCTCGCACTGGAGACCCTCACCGAGAAGGACATCGCCGACTACGACGGCGTGTACGTCAGCGGCGGCCACGGCGCCATCGGCGACCTCCCCAAGTCCGACGAGCTCGCCCAGATCCTGCGCTGGGTCATCGCCCAGGACACACCGCTCGCCACCGTGTGCCACGGCCACACCTCGCTGCTCGCGCTGCGCGACGGCGAAGGCCGCTGGCCCTTCGAGGGCTACCGGATGACGGCCTTCTCGCACGACGAGGAACTGGTCACCAACATGGCCGGCCGGCTCCCGCTGATCCTGGAGGTCGAACTCACCCGGCTGGGCGCCCGCTACGAGAAGGCGGACGCCATCTGGGACTCGCACGTGGTCGTCGACCGCAAGTTGACGACCGGCCAGAACCCCTACTCCTCCAAGGCCCTCGCCGAGACCTTCTTGACGCAGCTCGCGAAGGGCTAGTCCCCCCGCACCCCGAAACCGGAAGGCAGCCATGACCAAGCGTGAGCTGAGCGGCCAGCCCCTCGCCAACCCCGGGAAACTGTTCATCGGCGGCGCCTGGGTCCCGGCCCAGGACGGCCGTACCGAACCGGACATCAGCCCCGTGGACGGGCAGGAGATCGTACCGGTGGCGCAGGCCGCCGCCGCCGACGCGGACGCGGCCGTCGCCGCCGCCCGCACGGCGTACGAGGAGGGCCCCTGGAGCAGACTGTCCGCCCAGGAGCGCGCGCTGCGGCTGAACCGGGTCGGTGAACTCATCGAGCGCGACCTGGAGGAGATCGCCCTGCTGGAGACCGTGGACATGGGCAAGCCGTTCGCGTTCTCCAGCACGGTCGACGCCCCCATGGCCGCCCAGCTCATGCACTACTACGCCGGGGCCGTGACCCGCGTCGACGGCTCCTCGCGGGCCCCGGCCGGCGGCCAGCTCGCCTACACCCTGCGCGAACCGCTGGGCGTGGTGTGCGCCATCACCCCGTTCAACTTCCCGCTGCTGCTGTCGATGACGAAGATCGCACCGGCACTCGCGGCGGGCAACACGGTGGTCCACAAGCCCTCCCCGGCCACCCCGCTGACCGCCCTGAAGATCGCCGAGCTCTTCCAGGAGGCGGAGATCCCCGACGGGGTCCTGAACGTCATCACCGGTCCGGGCGTCGAACTGGGGGAGACCCTCACCGGCCACCCCGACATCGACAAGATCGCCTTCACCGGCTCCACCTCGGTCGGCCAGACGATCATCCGCAAGGCGGCCGGCACCCTGAAGAAGGTGACGATGGAGCTCGGCGGCAAGTCCGCCAACATCGTCTTCGCCGACGCCGACCTCGACGCCGCCGAGGAACTCGCCTTCTTCGGCATCTACTACAACAAGGGCGAGATCTGCACCGCCGGCTCCCGGCTGCTGCTGCAGCGCCCCATCCACGACGAGATGGTCGAACGCCTGGTCCGCCGAGCCGCCGACCTCAAGCCCGGCGACCCGCGGGACCCGGCCACCCTCTTCGGACCGCTGGCCCACCGCGGCCAGTTCGACAAGGTCAGCTCCTACATCGAGGTCGGCGAGAAGGAAGGCGCGATCCTGCGCACCGGCGGCAGCGGATGGACCCCCGAGGGCGCCTCCAGCCAGGGCCTGTACTTCCTGCCGACGATCTTCACCGGCGTCGACAACAGCATGCGGATCGCCCAGGAGGAGATCTTCGGCCCGGTCCTGTCGATCATCCCCTTCGACACCGAGGAGGACGCCGTACGCATCGCCAACGACAGCGCGTACGGCCTCGCCGCCGGTGTCCACACCAAGGACCTGCGGCGCGCCCACCGGGTCGCCTCGCAGATCAAGGCCGGCACGGTCTGGGTCAATTGCTACAACCAGTACGACCCCGCCGTGCCCTACGGCGGCTACAAGGCCTCCGGCTACGGACGCGAGTGCGGCCCCGAGTCGCTGGAGAGCTACACCCAGACCAAGTCGGTCTGGATCGGCATGGACTGAGAGCGCCACCGAGACCGACCGAGACCTCCATTCCCGAGGAGCGGCAATGCGGACAGGCATCATCGGCACCGGGCGGATCGGCTCGACCCTGGCCAGGATCCTCGTGGCGGCAGGCCACCAGGTCGTCCTCGCCAACGCCCGGGGCCCGCAGACCCTCGACCCGCTCGTGGCCGAGCTGGGACGGGCCGCCTCGGCGGCGCACCCCGCCGAGGCGGCCGACCGGGCCGAACTCCTGGTGCTGATGGTGCCCTTCGAACGCGTCCGCGGGCTGCTCCCGCCGTACGCCGTGCAGGACAAGGTGCTGGTGGACGCCACCAACGCGTTCGGCGGCCCCGGCGCCCCCGCCGACCTCGGCGGGCGCGGCTCCAGCGACCTGGTCGCCGAGTGGTACCCCGACGCCCAGGTCGTCAAATCCCTGAACACCATGCATTTCGAAACCCTCGCCGTCGCCGGCACCGCACCCGGAGAGCGCCTGGCACATTTCACCGCGGGCGACGACGTGAAATCGAAGGAAATCGTCGCGGGAATCATCTCGGATCTGGGATTCGCACCCGTGGACACCGGCCCGTTGCACTCCGGAGGAATTCTCCAACAGCCCGGCGGGCCCCTTTTCAACCGGCCGCTCACGGAAGCGCAGGCGCTGGCATGGATATCACACTGAATGTGAACGGAAGACCCGAGCAGTTCTCGGCGCAGCCGAACGAACTGCTCGTGGAACGGCTCCGCGACGGCCTCGGGCTGACCGGCACCAAGGTCGGCTGCGACACCGGCCAGTGCGGCACCTGCGTCGTCCGCCTCGACGGCAGGTCCGTCAAGAGCTGCCTGGTCCTCACCGCCTCCGCCGCCGGCGGCGAGGTGGCCACCATCGAGGGCGAGACCACCCGCGGCGGCGAACTGTCCGGCCTCCAGGAGGCACTGCGCCAGGAGCACGGCACCCAGTGCGGCTTCTGCACCCCCGGCATGGTCATGGCCCTCGGCGAACTCGTCGACGCCACCGCCGGCGGCGAGGCACCCACCGAACCCGAGATCCGCGAATGGCTCACCGGCAACCTGTGCCGGTGCACCGGCTACCACAGCGTCGTACGGGGCGTGCAGCGCGCCTGCGCGGCCGCCCGCGCCGAGGCGCCCGCCGCCGTCGCCGCGTCCACCGCTGCCGGACAGGAGGTGTGAGGGACATGACCGCAGTGACGGGGGAGGCCCCGGCCACGGGGAGCGGAGTCCTCGGACAGCCGCTGGACAGCCGCGAGGATCCGCAGCTGCTGCGTGGCGAGGCCACGTACGTGGCGGACATCGACCTGCCGGGCACCGCCCACATGGCCATCCTGGGCAGCCCGGTGGCGCACGCGAAGATCCTCTCCATCGAGACCAAGGCCGCCGAGCAGCTGCCCGGCGTGCTCAAGGTGGCCACCGCCGCCGACTTCACCGACGTCATGCCGCTGCCCTGCATCTGGATCCCCGGCGGCGTCGAGAGCCACTTCCCGCCCCACCCCTACGGGCTGCCCGGCGCCCGCCCGGTCCTCACCGGCGACACCGTCCGGCACGTGGGCGACCCCATCGCCGTGGTCGTCGCCGAGACCCCGCGCCAGGCCACCGCGGCGCTCGCCGCCATCGCCGTCGAGTACGAGCCGCTGCCCGTGGTCACCCGCGCCGACAAGGCGCTCGCCGAGGGCGCGCCCCAGCTGCACGAGGCCGTCCCGGGCAACCTGAACGCGTACTGGACCTGCGGCGACAAGGACCGCACCGACGCGGCCATCGCCGAGGCCGAGGTCACCGTCGAGCTCGACCTGGTCAACCAGCGCACCATCAACAGCCCCATCGAGCCGCGCGGCGCGGTCGGCGACCACAACGCCGCCACCGGCGAGTACACGCTCTACGCCTCCACCCAGGGCCCGCACAACCACCGCTTCCTGCTCTCGGCGCTGGTCCTCGGCATCCCCTTCAACAAGCTCCGGGTGATCGCCCCGACCGTCGGCGGCAGCTTCGGCACCAAGGGCTACCTGTACCCGGACATGGCGCTGGTGCTGCTGCTGTCCAAGGCACTCGGCCGGCCCGTGAAGTGGGTGGACACCCGCACCGGGCTGATGAACTCCACCGTCCAGGGCCGTGACCACCGCCAGCACGTGACGCTCGCCGGCACCCGCGACGGCCGGATCACCGCCGTCCGCTGCACCAGCTACGCCAACCTCGGCGCGTACCCCTCCACGATCGGCCCCGGTGTCGCCACCGCCCTGATGGGCCGCTCCATCAGCGGCATGTACGACATCGACGCCGCCTTCTGCGAGGTCTACGCCGCCTTCACCAACACCGTCTCGCTCGGCGCCCAGCGCGGCAGCGGACGCGCCGAGGCCGCCTTCCTCATGGAGCGCCTCGTCGACCGGTACGCCTCCGAGATCGGCATGGACCCGGCGGCCGTCCGCCGCAAGAACCTGGTGCCGAAGGAGAAGTTCCCGTACGACAACGGCCTCGGCTGGACCTACGACTCCGGGAACTACCAGCTGAACTTCGACAAGGCCATCGAGCTGTCGGGCTACGCCGACATGCCCGCCCGCAAGGCCGAGGCCCGCACCCGCGGCAAGCGCCTGGGCGTCGGCCTCGCCACCTACGTCGCGATCTGCGGGGTCGGCCCCTCGACCCGGATGTCCCAGGAGGGCATGCTCGGCGGCACCTGGGAGAGCGCGAACATCCGCGTCCACCCGACCGGCGAGGTCACCGTCACCGTCGGCTCCGCCTCCACCGGCCAGAGCCACGGCACGGTCTTCGCCCAGGTCGCCGCCGACGAGCTCGGCATCGACCCGGACACCGTCCAGGTCCTGGAGGGCGACACGCAGAAGGCCCCGTACGGGCAGGGCACCTACGGGTCCCGCTCCTACAGCATGGCCGCGCCCGCCGTCGCCCTCACCGCCCGCAAGATCAAGAGCAAGCTGATCCGGGCCGGTGCCGTCTTCCTCGGCGTTCCCGAGGACAAGGTCGTCTACGAAGGCGGCCGGGTCTACGAGGACGGCAACGAGCAGAACACCAAGACCTTCGCCGAGCTGGCGATGTCCATGTGGTACGGCTGGGGACTGCCCGCGGAGATCGAACCCGCCCTCGACGAGACCACCCACTTCGACCCGCCGGACTTCAACTACCCCTTCGGGACGCACGTGGCGGTCGTCGAGATCGACGAACTGACCGGCGAGACCGAGGTGGTGTCCTACACCGCCGTCGACGACGCCGGCCACATCGGCAACCCCAAGATCGTCCTCGGCCAGATCGAGGGCAGCATCACGCACGGCCTCGGCCAGGCCCTGATGGAGGCCGCCGTCTACGACGAACAGGGCCTGCTCATCAGCTCCGACCTCACCTCGTACGCCTTGCCGCGCGCCGCCGACGTGCCGTTCTTCACGCTCGACAAGACCGTCACGCCCAGCCCGCACAACCCGCTCGGCGCCAAGGGAGCCGGCGAGATCGCCACCGTCCCGCCCGCCGCGGCCGTCGTCAACGCCGTCGTCGACGCCCTGGCCGACCTGGGCGTCCAGCACATCGACATGCCCCTCACCCCCGAGAAGGTCTGGCGCCGCCTGAGAGGGGAATCCCAGTGATCCTCACCGAGTTCGACTACGCCCGGCCCGCCGACCTCGACGAGGCGCTGGCCCTGCTGTCCGGGACGCGCGGCGCCCGGGTCCTGGCCGGCGGCCAGAGCCTGCTGCCCGACCTGCGCTCCGGAGCCGACCGGGCCGCGCTGCTGGTCGACGTCCGGCAGCTGGCGGAGCTGCGCGGGGTCACGCGCACCCCCGACGGCACCCGGTTGCGGATCGGGGCCCTCACCACGCTCGCCGAGCTCGCCACCGACCCGCTGGTGCTCGCCGAGGCCCCGGAACTGGCCGCCGCCGCCCGCGCCAACGGCGACCCCCAGGTCCGCAACCTCGGCACCGTCGGCGGCAACCTCGTCGCCGCCGGGCGGGCCACCGACCTGCCGGTCGCCGCCATGGCCGCCGACGCCGTGGTCGAACTGGCCGGCCCCGGCGGGCGGTCCACCCTCGCGGCGGAGGAGCTCGCGGCCGGCCCCGCGCCCGCCGACGCGGTCCTCACCGCCCTGCTGGTGCCGGCCGCCGGCCCGGCCGCCGCCTTCGAGAAGACCGCCGACCGCGCCACCCGCTACCCGGTGTGCGCCACCGCCGTACGGATCACCCCCGGCGGGCCGCGCATCGCCGTCACCGGGGCCACCTCCCGCGCACTGCGGCTGCGCGGGGTCGAGGACCGGCTGCGCGGGGGCCCGTACCGCACGGAGGCCGTGCTCGCGGCCTTCCGCGCCGAACCCAGGGAACTGTTCGTCCCCGGGCGCGGCACCTCGGCCGAGTACCTCGGTCATCTCGTGGGGGTCCTCACGGCCCGAGCCTTGCAGAGGGCCGAGCAGGCTCTCGCCCGATAGCCCGAGACGGGCACACCACGGGGCCCGCCACGGGCCCCATCACGGGGGAGTGGAGTGACGCAGTGGCCGACACATCCGAGACGACCACGGGGGTAACGGTGGACCCAGCCGCGCACGCGGCCGGTGCGCCCAGAGGCTCCGGCTTCTGGGTGGTGGGAGCGGTCCTCGTCCTGCTGATGCTCTCCTCCTCCGTGCCCTCCGCCCTCTACGTGCTTTACCAGCAGGAGTGGGGGCTGTCCTCCGGCACGATCACGGTGGTCTTCGCCCTGTACGCGGTCACCGTGCTGGCCGGGCTCCTGCTGTTCGGCTCCCTCTCCGACACCCTGGGCCGCCGCCCGGTCCTCGGTGGCGCCCTGGTCCTGGCCATGGTCTCCATGGTCCTGTTCGCCGGGGCCCAGGGACCGGGCCTGTTGCTGGCCGCCCGCGCCGTCCAGGGGCTGGCCGTGGGCCTGGCCACCGGGGCGATGGGCGCGGCCCTGCTGGAACTCAGCCCCGCGGCGAGGCCCGCGCTCGGCGTCCAGGTCAACAGCGCCGGCCCCACCGTGGGCATCGGCCTCGGCGGGATCGGAGCCGGACTCCTCGTCCAGTTCGCGCCCGCCCCGACCGTGCTGAGCTACCTGCTGCTGGTCGGCGCCTTCGCCGTGACCCTGGTGGGGGTGGTCCGGATGCGGGAGAGCGCACCGGGCGCCGGCGGCCGCTTCCGGGTGGTCCCGCACCGGATCCGGGTACCGGCGGACGCCCGGGGCCGCTTCGCCGTCCTCGTTCTGACCATCGTCGCGGTCTGGTCGGTGGGCGGCTTCTACCTCTCGCTCGGCCCGCACCTGGCGCTGTCCCTGCTGCGGTCCACCAACTACCTGGTCGGCGGGGCCACGGTCGCCCTGCTCGCGGGCGCCGCCACCGCCGCCCAGCTGATGCTCGGCCGCACCGAGGCGCTGCGCACCGCCGTGCTCGGCCTGCTCGGCCTCCTCGCCGGACTCGGCCTGGTGCTGCTCTCGCTGGGGATCCGCTCGGCCGTCGTGTTCCTCGTGGCCACGGCGGTCCTCGGCAGCGGCTGGGGCGCGGCCTTCCTCGGTTCCTTCCGCGCGCTGAGCACCCTCGCACAGCCGGCGCACCGGGGTGAACTGACCGCCGCCGTGTACGTCTTCGCGTACCTCGCGATGAGCGTGCCGGCGGTCCTCGCCGGGATGCTGACCAACATCCACGGGCTGCACCGCACTTCGGTCGGCTTCATGGCCGCCGTGGCCGGCGTGTGCGCGCTGGCCCTGCTGGCCACCCTGCGACTGGCCGCCCGTACCCGGGCCGAGGGGAGTACGGCGTGAACGTGGCGGACATGAAGGGCCCGGAGCTACGGTCGGCCCTGCGCGAGCTGGAGATCTTCGCCGGGATCACCGACGAGCAACTGGACTGGCTGGTCTCGGTGTCCGAGCCCCGGATCCTGGCCGACGGCGACGTCCTGTTCCGGGACGGCGAGGAGGCCACCGGCTTCCACGTCCTGCTCTCCGGCGGGCTGGTCGTCACCAAGGTCGTCGACGGCCGGGAGGAGGTGCTCACCCGGCATTCCACCGAGGAGGAGAGCGCCGCCGCCGAGGAGCACGACGGCAAGCCCTCCGCCGCCCACCGGTTCACCGGCGAACTGCCCCTGCTGACCGACGGCTCCTACGTGGCCACGGCCGCCGCCAGCGGCCCGTCGACCACGGTGGTGGCCTACCCGAAGCCGGTCTTCTTCGAGATGCTGACCCGCTGCCACGGGGTGGCCGCCGTACTGATCCCCGTACTGGCCTGGCGCATCAAGTCCTCCGAGGTCCAGGCCCGCAAGCGGGCCACCGTCGAGGCGCTCGGCACCCTGGCCGCCGGGCTCGCCCACGAACTGAACAACCCGGCCGCCGCGGTGGCCCGGGCCGCGCAGGAACTGGCCCCCGCCCTGGACCGGCTCACCCGTACCGCCCAGGCCTGGGGCGCGGCCGCCTCGGGCGTGGAGCGCTCGCTCCTCGACCGGCTCGCCGACGAACTGGACAAGCTGCCGCCGCCGGCGACCACCGACCCGTTCGCCCAGGCCGACGCCGAGGAGGAGATCGCCGACTGGGCCGAGGAGGCGGGCACCGAGCGGCCCGGCCTGCTCGGATCCGGGGTCGCGGACCTCGGACTGGAGCTGGGCTGGTTGCTGGAGCGGCTGGCGGGCGTGGGGGAGTCGGCCCTCGCCCCGGCCCTGGACCACCTGGCGGCGCTGCTGGAGATCCGCTCGCTCGCGGCGGAGCTGCGGGCAGCGGGTCCCAGGATCTCCCAGCTCGTCTCCGCCACCCGGGATTACGCCAACCTCGACCGGGCGCCCGAACAGCGCTTCCCGGTGACCGACGGACTGGAGAACACGCTGGTCGTCCTGCGTGCCAAGCTCGCCGGTATCAGCATCGTGCGTGAGTACGAGCCCGACCTGCCCGAACTGACGGGCTATCCCAGCGAGTTGAATCAGGTGTGGACCAACCTGGTCGACAACGCGGCGGAGGCCATGGAGGGCTCCGGCGTCCTGACCCTGCGCGCCCGCGCCGAGGGCGTGTGCATGGTCGTGGAGATCGCCGACACCGGCCGCGGCATCCCGGCGGAATCCCTGCCGCGGATCTTCGAACCCTTCTACACCACCAAGGACGTGGGCAAGGGCACGGGCCTGGGGCTGCACCTCAGCTACCGCATCGTGACCCAGCGCCACCACGGGTCGATCGCCGCCCGCTCGCGTCCCGGTGAGACCCGGATGGTCGTCCGGCTGCCCTTCGCCGGCAGCGCCCAATCCTGCGTCTCACCTGCGACAACACCCGAAACGGCACCCATCGTGGGCACCTCTCCCAGTTGAAACGGAGTCGACATGGCCAACTACGACATCTCCAAACTGCACCCGGTGTTCGTCCGCCAGATGGAGGCGCTGGCCGCCCTGGACATCGAGGCGGTGATGAAGAACTACACCGACGACGCCGTGCTGCTGCGCTTCGAGGGGGTCTCGGTCGGCATCGAAGCGGTTCGCGAGACGTTCACCGGCTATCTCACGGTGAAGCCCACGCTCGTCGAACTCCAGGAGTACATCGAGACCGAAGACACCATCTTCTACCGGGCGATCATGAGCCTGAACGGTGAACCGGAGCACGCGTTCGGGACGCTCGTCGTCCGCGATGGCCGAATCTGGCGCCAGACCGCCGGATTCGGCAGCTGACGGCCGGAATCTGGGTAGCGTGTGCGGGGAGGGCGCCGCAGCGCCCTCCCCGTATGTGTGGCCCGGCCGCGGGCGGCCGAGTCGCATATATGCGAGGCATGGTAAAGGGGAGGTCATGGAAAGCGAAACGGGCCGTATCGAGGCATTCAGTGACGGTGTATTCGCCGTCATCATCACCATCCTCGTTCTGGAATTAAAGGTTCCGGAAGAAACCGGCTCGGACTTCTGGCACGGAGTCCGGGAACAGTGGCCGCATTACGCCGCCTATGTGGTGAGTTTCCTCATCATCGGTGTCATGTGGGTGAATCACCACACCATCTTCAGTCACCTCAAGCGGGTCGACCGTCCGCTGTTGTTCCTGAATCTTCTGGTGCTGATGGTGGTATCGGTGGTCCCGTACACCACCAACGTCCTCGCCGAGCACCTCATGGAGGAAGGCGGCTCCGCCAACGCGGCAGCGGTCCTCTACAGCGGCGTCACCGTGGCCTACGCCCTGGCGTTCCTGGCCTTCTGGTGGTACGTCACCCGGGTCGGCCACCTCTTCCACGAGCAGGTCGACAAGGAAGGCGCACGCGCCACACGGGTGCGCTTCGGCCTCGGTGTCATCGCCTACCCCCTCACCGTCCTGCTGGCCTTCTACTCCGCACCACTCACACTTGTCGCCCACTTCCTGATCGCGATCTACTATGCGGCGAACCAGATCCCCATCCCCCTCGTGGTAGAGGAAGAGCGGCTCGAAACTGCCAGCGACCTCAGGAAGTAGCCGCCGGGGCCTACGGCCGTTCTATGCGGTCAAGTAGGGTATTGGATCTAGCTGGTCGCGGGGGAGGCCCAGATGGCTCGCGTAGTCCTGCCGGAGGATTCCACGACGGAAATCTCCGAATTGATCGACGTCCTGATCTCTCTTCTCTTCGAATCATTACCCCGGCGGGACCAGCGAAACTGGGCCCGCGTTTATCTGAACGGCCTGGTGCGGACCACCGGGAAGAAAACAATTCGTAACATCGCCGGAACAGGGGCCAGTTCCGTCGAGCAGAGCCTCCAGCAGTTCATCAGCAAGTCCCCCTGGGACTGGACCCCGGTCCGCCGCTCCCTCGCCCAGCACCTCGAACGCACCGCACAGCGCCCCCTGGCCTGGGTGCTCCAGCCCATGGTCATAGAGAAGGCGGGGGACCGCTCCGTCGGCGTCGGCCGGCAGTTCGTCCCCCAGCTCGGCCGCACCGCCAACTGTCAGCAGGCGAGCGGGATCTGGCTCGCCTCCAGTGAGGCCAGCTTCCCGGTCGAATGGACCCTCACCCTCCCCGGGCCCTGGACCAGCGAACTCCTGCGCCGCCGCCGGGCCGGCATCCCCGACACGGCACGCTCCCTCACCCCCGCCCAGGACGCCGTACACGCCGTCCAGCGGATGGCCGCCGGCTGGCAACTCCAGCGCCGGCCCGTGGTGATGGAGGTCGCCAACTGCGATCTCCCGCAGAGCATCGAGTCCTTCACCCTCCAGGACATCCCCTTCGTCTTCAAGGTCGACGGCTCACTGCCCGTCTCCTTCGGCGGCGCCGGACGCCACAAACCCGGGCCGCACACCGCCCCCGCCCGCGAACTCATCGACTCCCTGCGCTCCCAGCGCCGCGTCGTCGAATGGACCCGCCACGGCCGCGCCGAGGGTGCCGTGACCCTGCTGACCTCGGCCTCGATCTTCGCCACCCCCTGCGAGGACCGCCCCGTGCCCGCGCCGCCCACCCCGCTGCTGCTGGTCGGAGCCTGGACCGAAGCCGCCCTGCTGCCCTCCGAGTTCTGGATCACCAACATCGGAGACCGGCCGCTCGCCCAGCTGTTCCTGCTCGCCAAGCTCACCGACCGCGTCTCCCTCGACTTCGCCGAGATCTGCGAACCCGTGGGCATCCGGGACTTCGAGGGCCGCTCCTTCCGCGGCTGGCACCACCACGCCACCCTCGCCAGCGTCGCCCACGCCGCGAAACTGCTCGGCGCGCGCCCGCGGCTCCCCGACGGCTACCCCGGCCCCACCCGGTCGGCCGCCGCCACGGTCGGGCCGCCCCGGCAAGCCACGGCCCGGCCGGCGACCCCGGCCGTCCTGCCGCCGCGCCCCCACCTGCCCGGACAGACCCCCCGCCGCGAATACATCCGCTGATGCTCGACATCGCCGAGCAGCTACGCGCGTGGTGCGCCGCGCAGCGGGAATTCGCGCTGGCCACCGTCGTCGCCGTCAGTGGGAGCGCTCCCCGCGGCCCCGGCGCCTCCCTCGCCGTCGACGACAAGGGCACCGCGCTCGGCTCCATCTCCGGAGGCTGCGTGGAATCCGCCGTGCACGAGCTGTGCCTCGACGCCATCGCCTCCGGCGAAGGCGGCCTGCACCGCTTCGGCTACAGCGACGACGACGCCTTCGCCGTGGGCCTGACCTGCGGCGGAGTCCTCGACGTCCTGGTCACCCCGGTGCGCGGGCTCGACCCGGTCCGCCCCGTGCTCGGCTCGGTGCTCGACGCCGCCGCCGGGGGCACCCGGGCCGCGCTCGCCCGGGTGGTCTCCGGACCGCCGTCCCAACTGGGTCGGGCGCTCGCCGTCCACGCCGACGGCTCCTACGAGGGCGGGCTCGCCGGCGGCCCCGACCTGGACCGGGCCGCCGCCCGGCAGGTACGGGCGCTGCTGCTGGCCGGACGCACCGGCACCGCCGAGCTCGGCACCGCCGGCGGGCTCTGCGGCGAGCCCCTGACCCTGCTCGTCGAATCGGCCGCCGAACCGCCCCGGCTGCTGGTCTACGGGGCCATCGACTTCGCCGCGGCCCTCGCCCGGATCGGCGCCTTCCTCGGCCACCGGGTCACCGTGTGCGACGCCCGGCCCGTCTTCGCGACCCCGGCCCGCTTCCCCGACGCCGACGAGGTGATCGTCGACTGGCCGCACCGGCACCTGGCCGCCGAGTGGGCCGCGGGCCGCCTGGACTCCCGTACCGCGGTCTGCGTCCTCACCCACGACGCCAAATTCGACATACCGCTGCTGGAACTGGCCCTGCGGCTGCCCCTGGGCTACGTGGGCGCCATGGGATCGCGGCGCACCCACGCCGAACGCGAGAGACGGTTGCGGGCCGAGGGCGTCACGGACGCCGCCCTGGCCCGCTTGCGCTCGCCCATCGGACTCGACCTCGGCGGCGCCACCCCGGAGGAGACCGCGCTGGCCATAGCCGCCGAGTTCACGGCCGTCCGACACGGCGGATCGGTACTCCCGCTGGCCCGCCGCCGCGGCCCCGTCCACCGCCGGGCACAGCCCGCCGGGACCAAGGTCCCGTAGGAAAGGACCACCCGGCCCGGTATGTCCTGGACGATCAGCCCGGGCGGCGTGAACGCCAGGTCGTGGGAGAATGAAGTACGTGCGTTTCCTCGGCTGTCCTGCCGGGGCGTAGACGGATCCTTCGATCGACTGGGATGTTCAGCACGTGCGTTTCCTCAATGACCTGAAGCCGCCGTACGACCTGACGTACGACGATGTGTTCATGGTGCCGAGCCGCTCCGCGGTCGGTTCCCGTCAGGGTGTCGACCTGTCCTCGCCCGACGGCACCGGCACCACCATTCCCCTCGTCGTGGCCAACATGACCGCCATCGCGGGCCGCCGGATGGCCGAGACGGTCGCCCGCCGCGGCGGAATCGTCGTCATCCCGCAGGACATCCCGATCGAGGTCGTCACCGACGTCATCTCCTGGGTGAAGACCCGCCACCTCGTGCTCGACACCCCGATCACGCTGGCGCCCACCCAGACGGTCGCCGACGCCCTGTCCCTGCTGCCCAAGCGCGCCCACGGCGCCGGTGTCGTCCTCGACGCCGAGGGCCGCCCGGTCGGCGTCGTCACCGAGCACGACCTGACCGGTGTCGACCGCTTCACCCAGCTCTCCGAGGTCATGTCGAGGGAGCTGCTGCTCATCGACGCCGACATGGACCCCCGCGAGGCCTTCAACCAGCTCGACGCCGGCCACCGCAAGCTGGCCCCGGCCGTCGACAAGGACGGCAAGCTCGTCGGCATCCTCACCCGCAAGGGCGCCCTGCGCGCGACGCTCTACACCCCCGCCACCGACGCGAACGGCAAGCTGCGCATCGCGGCCGCCGTCGGCATCAACGGCGACTTCGTGGCCAAGGCCAAGCAGCTGCTCGACGCGGGCGTGGACACGCTCGTCATCGACACGGCGCACGGCCACCAGGAGTCGATGATCAACGCGATCAAGGCCATCCGCGCCCTGGACCCGCAGGTCCCGATCGTGGCCGGCAACATCGTCGCCGCCGAGGGCGTCAAGGACCTCATCGACGCCGGCGCGGACATCATCAAGGTCGGTGTGGGCCCCGGCGCCATGTGCACCACCCGCATGATGACCGGCGTGGGCCGCCCGCAGTTCTCCGCGGTGCTGGAGTGCGCGGCCGAGGCCAAGAAGCACGGCAAGCACGTGTGGGCCGACGGCGGCGTCCGTCACCCGCGCGACGTGGCGATGGCGCTGGCCGCCGGCGCGTCCAACGTGATGATCGGCTCCTGGTTCGCCGGTACCTACGAGTCCCCGGGCGACCTCCAGCAGTCCGCCGACGGGCGCCTCTACAAGGAGTCCTTCGGCATGGCCTCCGCCCGCGCGGTGCAGAACCGTACGAGCGAGGAGTCGGCCTACGACCGCGCCCGCAAGGGTCTGTTCGAGGAGGGCATCTCCACCTCGCGCATGTTCCTCGACCCGACCCGCCCGGGCGTCGAGGACCTGATCGACTCGATCATCGCGGGCGTCCGCTCCTCGTGCACCTACGCCGGTGCCGGCTCTCTCGCGGAGTTCGAGGAGAAGGCCGTGGTCGGCATCCAGTCCGCCGCCGGTTACGCCGAGGGCAAGCCGCTGCACGCCAGCTGGAGCTAGTACTTTCCGTGCCGCGACCCCGGCCGTCCCTGGTGGACGGACCGGGGTCGCGGGCGTTCTCCGGGCATGGGCTCCGTCCGTCCTCAGGGTCGGGGAGGACGGTGTCCCGAGGGCGAACTGTGCACGCCCACGCGGTACTTCGGGATGCGCAAGGTGACCTTCATGCCGGCCCCGACGCCCGTCTCCATCACCGGACCGTAATCGTCCCCGTACACCTGCCGGATCCGCTCGTCGACATTGGGCAGCCCGATCCCGGAGGAACCCCCGTGCTCCCCGGCCAGGATCCGGCGCAGCAGGGTCGGATCCATCCCGACCCCGTTGTCCTCCACCGTGATCACCGCCTCCGCGCCCGCGTCCCGCGCCGTGATCGTGATCCGGCACTCCTCGGTGGAGTCCTCCAGCCCGTGCTTGACGGCGTTCTCCACCAGGGGCTGCAGGCACAGGAACGGCAGCGCCACCGGCAGCACCTCCGGTGCCACCTGCAGGGTCACCTTCAGCCGGTCGCCGAACCGGGCACCGGCCAGCGCCAGATACTGCTGGACCGAGCGCAACTCCTCGGCGAGCGTGGTGAAATCACCGTGCCGACGGAAGGAGTACCGGGTGAAGTCCGCGAACTCCAGCAGCAGCTCCCGGGCCCGCTCCGGATCGGTCCGGACGAACGAGGCGATCGCGGCCAGCGAGTTGAAGATGAAATGCGGGGAGATCTGCGCCCGCAGCGCCTTGATCTCCGCCTCCATCAGCCGGGTCCGCGACCGGTCCAGCTCGGACAGCTCCAGCTGCACCGACACCCACCGCGCGACCTCCGTCGCGGCCCGCACCAGCACCGCGGACTCCCGCGAGCCGTACGCCACCAGCGCGCCCAGCACCCCGTCCTCACCGGTCAGCGGGGCCACCACCGCCCACTTCAGCGGACAGTCCGGCCGCTGGCACTCGGTCCGCACGCTCTGGCTGCGCCCCGACGCCAGCATCACCGCCACCCGGGCCATCGCCCGCCGCTGATGGTGGTCCGCGCCCGGACCGTCCCAGGCCAGCACCGACTCCCGGTCGGTGAGGCACAGCGCCTCCGTGCCCAGCAGCGACCGCAGCCGCCGGGCCGCCTTGCGGGCGGCGTCCTCGGTCAGTCCGGCGCGCAGCGGGGGAGCGGCCAGCGAAGCCGTGTGCAGGGTGTGGAAGGTGGCCCGCTCCACCGGGGTCCCCAGGTCCATGCCGGCCGACCGCTCCCCGTGCCGGGCGTGCCGGCGGCCCGCCGCCCAGCCCACGCCCAACAGCAGCACCGCGCCCGCCACCGCCAGCACGGCCACGACCGCCGGTGCCACCCCGGTCACCGCGCACCCCCCGCCCGCTCCCCGGCCACGACCTCCGGCAGGTGCAGCCGGGCCAGGGTGGCCGCCGTGCCCGCCGGGATCCGCGACCGCGTCGCCAGCGACACCGCCACCATCGTCAGGAACCCGAGCGGCACCGACCACGCCGCCGGCCACGCCAGCAGTGTGTGCGTCCACCCCGGCGGCGCCAGCTCGGCCCGGGTCGCCAGCACGGCGCCCAGCGCCGCCCCGCCGCCCGTCACCAGCCCGGCCACCGCACCCGGCGGGGTCAGCCCGCGCCACCAGATGCCCAGCACCAGCAGCGGACAGAACGAGGACGCCGACACGGCGAAGGCGAGTCCCACCGCGTCCGCCACCGGTACCTCGGTCGCCGCCACGCTCCCGGCCAGCGGCACCAGGATCGCCACGACCGCCGCCGAGCGGAAACTGCGTATCCCGCGCGCCGGCAGCACGTCCTGGTGCAGCACCCCCGCCACCGCCATGGTCAGCCCCGACGCCGTCGACAGGAACGCCGCGAAGGCACCCCCGGCCAGCAACGCGCCCAGCAGATCGCCGAGCGGCCCGCCGAGCATCCGCCCGGGCAGCACCAGCACCGCCGCGTCCGCGTCACCGGTCAGGGCGAGCTCCGGCGTGTAGATCCGGCCCAGTGCCCCGTACACCGGCGGCAGCAGGTAGAAGACGCCGACCAGCGCGAGCACGACCAGCGTGGTGCGCCGCGCGGTCCGCCCGTCGGGGCTGGTGTAGAACCGCACCGCGACGTGCGGCAGGCCCATCGTGCCGAGGAAGGTCGCCAGGATCAGCCCGTACGTGGCGTACAGCCGGTACGCGCGCAGCCCGTCGGAGGTCGGCACCGACCAGGTGGACACACCGGGCCGGGCCTCGGCCCGGGTGTCCGGGACAGGCGTGTCCGGGGCGAACTCCAGTCGCGCGTGCGCCCGTACGACATGCTCACCGGCGGTCAGGGTCAGCGGCGCCGACAGGTGGTCGCGCCCGTCCACCTGCCCGGTCACCGTCACCGTCAGCGGATCTGCCACCGACAGCCGCACGTCCTGCGCGACCGTCACCGAGGTGTGCTCGCGGAAGACGGCCGGGGCGTCGAAGGTCGCCCGCGGCGCCCCGTCCCCGACCCAGGCCGCGATCAGGAAGAAGGCCGGCACCAGCAGGGCCGTCAGCTTCAGCCAGTACTGGAAGGCCTGGACGAAGGTGACCGAACGCATCCCGCCGCACGCCACCGCCACCGTCACCACGAACGCGACCACCAGCCCGCCGACCCAGTGCGGGGCCCCCGTCAGGATCTCCAACGTCAGCCCGGCCCCCTGCAACTGCGGCAGCAGGTACAGCCAGCCGACCCCGAGCACGAACAGCACCGCGATCCGGCGCACCACCAGCGACTCCAGTCGTGCCTGCGCGAAGTCGGGCAGCGTGTAGGCGCCGGAGCGGCGCAGCGGGGCCGCCACCAGGACGAGCAGCACCACGTACCCGGCGGTGTAGCCCACCGGGTACCAGAGCATCTCGGGCCCCTGGAGCAGCACCAGCCCGGCCACCCCGAGGAAGGACGCGGCGGACAGGTACTCGCCGCTGATGGCCGCCGCGTTCAGGCGGGGCCCCACCGTGCGCGAGGCGACGTAGAAGTCGGAGGTGGTCCGGGACATCCGCAGGCCCAGCGCGCCGACCAGGATCGTCACCAGGACGACGACGGCGACCGCGGTCAGCGCGTACGTCTGGTTCACCGGGCGGTCCTTCGGCAGGGGGGGAGAGGTGTCCGGAGTCTACGCACGCCCCTGACCGGGCGACAGGCGCGATTCGGACCCACCGGAGCCGTCGGATCCGACCGGCCGGACCCGCCCGTCAGACGGCCGGGTCGCGGTGTTCCGCACAGTCGCGCAGGGCGATCTCCAGCTCCACGTACGACTCCTCCGCGCGCCGGAACGCCAGCGTCAGGGCCGCCTCCGCGCGCGGCGGCACCTGCTCGCGTACGCCCTCGCGGGCCTCGTAGAGGATGTCGGCCCAGCGGGCGGCCGCACTGCGCAGTCGGGCCAGCAGCGCCTCGGCCTCGGCGGGCCCGGCCGGCCGGGCCCGGGGCAGCCCGCTCAGGGCGTCGACCAGCGCCTGGATCTCGGACATCTCGCTCCTCCCGCGCCGGAAGATCCACGATACGAGAGGGGCGACGGCGCCGAGGGCCGATCGGAGCGGCGGTGCGGCCGACGGTTCCGGCGGATCGCCGTACGCCCTTCCCGGCGCGACGAACGGCGCTCCCGAGCGCCGGACGGTCAGGGGCGAACGGCCCGAGGCGCCTGGGAGGCAGGCCGGTTTCAGCCGGTCGCCTGCCGCATCAGCAGGTCCCGCAGCTCCCTCGCGTGTCTTCGGCTCACCTGGAGCTCCGCGGTTCCCACCCGGACACTGGTGGTCCCGGCCTCCAGCCGGAGTTCGTCGATCCGGGCCAGCGCCACCAGATGACGGCGGTGGATCCGTACGAACCCGCGCGCCGCCCAGCGCTCCTCCAGGGTGGACACCGGGATCCGGACCAGGTGGCTGCCCTCGTCGGTGTGCAGGCGGGCGTAGTCGCCCTGTGCCTCCACGTAGGAGATGTCCGCGATCGCCACGAAGCGGGTGACCCCGCCGAGTTCGACGGCGATCTGGTCCGGCGCCCGGTCGGCGACGTTGACCTCGGCGACCGGGCGGCGCGGCGCGGGAACGGCCGGGCCGCCCGCCGGCGCGGCGTCGCCGGTCACCACGCCCGCCGGGCCCTCCTCGGACCGGCCCAGTTGCTCGCAGGCCCGCCGGACGGCCTCGGCGAGCCGCTCCGGGCGCACGGGCTTGAGCACATAGTCCACGGCCTTCAGGTCGAAGGCCTGTACGGCGAAACCCTCGTGGGCGGTGACGAACACGATCAGCGGGGGCCGCGCGAACCCGGCCAGCAGCCGGGCGATGTCCAGCCCGGTCAGCCCGGCCATGTGGATGTCCAGGAACACCACGTCGATGGCGTCGGCCCCGTCCGGGCCGGACTCCAGCGCCCGGGTGACCCGACGCAGGGCCTCGGTGGCGTCCGAGGCACCCTCCGCACTGCGCACCCGGGGGTCGGAGCGCAGCAGGTAGAGGAGTTCCTCCAGGAGCGGCTTCTCGTCGTCGACGGCCAGTACGCGCAGCATGCGGCCGAGTCTAGAGAGGACTTGCCGGGGGCGGAACGGGAACGGGCGCGGCCCCCGCCCAGGGGGGATGTGGGCGAGGGCCGCGCGAACGGGGTGGGGGGAGTGAGGGGGCGGTGGGGGCAGGGGCTACTGGATGGTGATGAGCTTGCCGTCGGGGGACACGGCGTACCAGGTGCCGCCCACGCCCTGGCCGTTGACGTCGCCGGGCTTCTTGTCACCGGTGAAGGTGTAGACGGGCCAGCAGTCGATCGCCTGCTGCTTCTTACCGTCGGGGCGGTCCAGTACGGAGTAGCCCTTCTCCACGATGCCCTTGGCGTTGGCCTTGTCCACCGGGGGCACCACCGGCCACTTGGCCACGCAGTCCCCGGTGCAGTTGGAGGCCATCGGCCAGGCGGTGTCCTTCTTGAACCGGTAGACGGTCATGCCCTTGCCGTCGACGATGTGGTCGCCCAGCTTCGGGTCCTTCGCGACCGACAGCCCGGGGGCCGCCTCGGCGGCGCCACCCGCCGGGGCCTCGCCCTCGGCCGGAGCCGCGGGCGCCGGGGTCGCGGGCGCCGGGGTCGCGGTCGCCGCTCCCTTCGCGGCCTTCTTGCCGTCCGCCGCGAGTGCGAACCACACCCCGCCGACGCCCTGACCGTTGAGGTCGCCCGCCTTGGTGTCCTTGCTGTAGCGGTACGCGGGCCAGCCGCCCACCGTCAACTGCTTGCTGCCGTCGGTGCGCACCACCTCGCCCAGCAGGGCCGGGTCCATGCCGGCGGCGGCGGTGACGTCACCGGCGGCGACCACCGGCCAGGTCTTCTCGCAGTCCCCGTCGCAGTTGGACTTCGGCGGCTTGGCCGTGTCCTTGTCGAACCGGTAGAGGGTGAACCCGGCGCTGTCGGTCAGGACGGGCCCGACCTTGTCGTTGGAGGCCATCGCCAGCTGCCCGGCCGGCTTGGCGTCCGAGGCGGGCGCGGCTCCGGCGCCGTCGGAGCCGTAGGCGCCGTCGGCGGCGGCCGGGGCCTTGTTGTCCTGAGCGGCTGCGGCGGCCCCGACCGGCTTGGTCGTGTCCGCGGCCTTGTCGTCCGTGGGGCCGCAGGCCGTCGCCGCGAGGACGACGACGATCGCGGCCGCGGCCAGGGTGGTTCCGCGCTTGATGCCCATCTTGATCTCTCCCACGTGTGGTGTCCGGTGTCCGCCACCGTGGTGGCGCCAACTGTGCTCAGGACACGCTCCGATGGGAGAGATCTGTTCAAGCCGTTCGGTGTGGGGTGTTTCACTCACCCCGCACCGAACCCGGTGCGCCGCAGAGCCGTGGCCACAGCGAGGCCAAGAACCTGATGTCCGCTGTCGTTGGGGTGCAGCCCGTCCGCCAGGTGCTCGGGACCGAGCAGGTCCCGGCCCGGGAGCACGGCCAACCGGTCGTCCCCGGCGGCGATCCGGTCCCGGGCGGCCCGCTCCATCGCGTCACGCAGGGCGCCGAGGGTGGCGCCGAGCTTGTTCGGGGTGCGCTCGGCGTCGGGCCGCAGGACGGGGGAGACCAGCAGGATCGGGGTCCGCGGGTGTCCCTGGCGGACCAGTTCGAGGAACGCGCGCGTGGTCTCGTACAGCAGGGGAGCCGAAAAGGGCACCCGGGACCAGCAGTTGGTGCCGAAGGCGAGGGTGAGGACGTCGGCGGGCAGGCCCGCGAGCTGTTCGGCGGTGGTCAACTCACCGCGCGCGGCCCCCGCGTAGCCGAGGTTGACGGTGTCCCAGCCGAGCGCCCGGCCGGTGACGGCGGGCCAGCCGTGCGCGGGGCGGGTGGACCACCAGCCCTCGGTGATGGAGTCGCCGTGCACCACCCAGCGCGGCCCCGGCGGCGCCGGAGCGAGCGGGCCGCCGATCCCGCGCAGCCCGAGGATCAGCGGGGACTGGGTCTCGGGCGGGTGGATGGTGAAGGGGCCGGTGCCGCCGCCCAGGCCGATCCGTACGACGGCTTCCGCGGCCGGGTCGGTGAACACCTCGGTGACCACCCCGTGCCGGTCCCACAGCGCGAAGCCGTGCGCGAGGTCGCGCAGCGCGTCGGTGGGGCCGGGCACGGTCGCCCGGTAGCGGACCTCCACCGCCCGCGCGGTCTCGGTGGTGAACTCCAGCCGGACGCCGATGGGCAGGGTGGAGCGCTCACCGGTGTCCCAGGGCAGCCGCATGGTGTCGGCCGGATCGGCGCGGACCGGCCGCCCCCGGTCCAGCCAGGCGACCCCGCGCAGGAAGGGCAGCGCGTCCTGCCAGGGGGCCGGCTCGTCCGGATGGCGCTGCAGCCCGAGCACGGGCTCCGCCGGCAGGCCCGGTCCTGCCGGCCCCGCTGGTCCCGGTGGTATCACTGGTCGCCTCCGATCGTCGGGTAGGGGAACGTCACGCCGACCCCGCCGTCCACCACGAGCGTCTGCCCCGTGACGTACGAGGACAGCGGCGAGGCCAGGAAGTACAGGGCGGCCGCGATGCCCGCGGTCTCGGCGACCCGGCCCAGCGGGGCGTTCTCCGCGTTGCGCCGCCGCCCCTCGGTGCCCAGCAGGGCGGCGACCCGCGGGGTCCTCACCACCCCCGGTGCCACCGCGTTCACCCGTACCCCGCTCGGACCCGGTTCCACCGCCGCGGAGCGCACCAATGACATCGGAGCGGCCTTCGCGGCCCCGGGGCCTCCGGGAACAGGTCGCGTACGGCCGCGCGGCAGGTCACGTCGCAGCGGTGGGGGAGAGCCCCGGTCCCGGTGGTTCCGGCCGCCGCCCGCTGCCCGTCGACGGGGCGGTCGCGTGGACGAGCGTGTAGGCGCTGACCCGGTCGGTCGTCACATCGGTGAGCGGGCGCGGGTCGCCGATCTGCTCCGCGGCCTCCCGGTAGGCCCGTTGCTCGGCTCCGCGCCGGCCGTGCGGAGGGGACCCGGGCGAGGGCTGCGGGACGTCGATCTCGTAGAGCACGTCCAGATCCATGGCGGCACGTTGCGGCAGATCTGATGAAGTGTCAAGAAAGGGGGTCAGGGGTGACCTGCGCAGCGATCGATCATCCCTACGCAACAAACGACTGTCAGTGACCGATCCGCGCAACGATCGTGCGCCAATGTGCAAGGATGGTGCATTACGGGCGGTATCACTCAGCTCGTAGGCTCACTCGCTGTACGTGGAGTGGCGCGGATCGCCTGCTCGGCGGTCCCCCATGAGCAGACCCTTCTTCCGACGGGCCCTGCCCTGCTCCGGATCGTCGCGGTCGACGCCTCCCCTGACCTCCCCGATCCGCAGTGACAAGGAGTCCCCTCGTGCTCGACCACGGCCAGGCGCCACCGCTCGCCTCCGAGGCCCGTAGGCCCGTCAACCCGCTGCTCCGCCGCAAGCCGGTGGAGCAGCTGGTCTCCGAGGGCGGCCAGGGTGAGGGCGGCGCGCTGAAGCGTTCGCTCACGATGTGGCAGCTGACCATGATCAGCATCGGCGCGACCCTGGGCACCGGCATCTTCGTCGTCCTCGGCGAGGCCACCCCGATCGCCGGTCCGGCCGTCTTCATCGCCTTCATCGTCGCGGGCCTGACCGCGCTGTTCTCGGCGCTGTCCTACGCCGAGCTCGCGGGCTCCATCCCCGTCTCCGGCTCCTCGTACTCCTACGCCTACGCCACCATGGGTGAGCTCATAGCCTGGATCTGCGGCTGGTGCCTCGTCCTGGAGTACGGCGTCTCCGTCGCGGCCGTCGCCGTCGGCTGGGGCCAGTACCTCAACGAGCTGCTCGACGGCACCCTCGGCTTCACCATCCCCGAGGGCTTCTCCGCCCCGCTGGGCGAGGGTGGCTACATCAACATGCCCGCCCTGGTCGTGGTCCTGCTCTGCATGGTCTTCCTGCTCCGCGGGGCCAAGGAGAGCGCCCGGATCAACACGATCATGGTCGCCGTCAAGATCGTGACGCTGGTGCTCTTCTGCGTCATCGGCTTCATGGGCATCAAGGCCGGCAACTACACTCCGCTGGCTCCGCTCGGCGTCACCGCGATCAGCACCGCCGCCTCCATGCTGTTCTTCTCGTACATCGGTTTCGACGCCGCCTCCACCGCCGGTGAGGAAGCCAAGAACCCGAAGAAGGACCTGCCGCGCGCGATCATGCTGTCGCTGGCCATCGTCACCGCGATCTACTGCCTCGTCGCCCTGGTCGCCGTCGGCGCCATGCCGTGGCAGGAGTTCGAGGGCAGCGAGGCCGCCCTGGCCCAGATCATGGAGAACGTCACCGGACACTCCTTCTGGAGCGTCATCCTCGCCGCGGGCGCCGTCGTCGCCATCGCCAGCGTCGTCTTCGCTGTCCTCTACGGCCAGACCCGCATCCTCTTCGCGATGTCCCGCGACGGCCTGATGCCCAAGGCCTTCGCCAAGGTCGACCCGAAGTCCGGCACGCCCCGCGTCAACACGATCATCGTCTGCCTCTTCTGCGGACTGCTCGCCGCCTTCATCCCGCTGGGCGAGCTGGCGAACGCCACCAGCATCGGCACGCTCTTCGCCTTCGGCCTGGTCAACGTCGCCGTCATCATCCTGCGCTACACCCGCCCGGAGATGAACCGCACCTTCAAGGTGGCGCTCTTCCCGGTCACCCCGATCGTGGGCTTCCTGCTCTGCGCCTACCTGATGACGGAGCTGCCCGGACTCACCTGGCTGTACTTCGGTGGCTGGATGGCCGTCGGGCTCGTGATCTACTTCTTCTACGGCATGCGCCGCTCCAGCCTGGCCACTGTGGCCGCCCTGGCCGCCTCGGCCGCGGAGGCCGCTGAACAGAAGTGATTCACCCCCCGTGCGACTGAACGATCTCGACGAACGCATCGTGCACGCCCTCGCCGAGGACGCCCGCCGCTCCTACGCGGACATCGGCTCCGAGGTCGGGCTCTCCGCGCCCGCCGTCAAGCGGCGCGTGGACCGGCTACGCGCCGAAGGCGCCATCACCGGCTTCACCGTCCGCGTGGACCCGGCCGCCATGGGCTGGGAGACCGAAGGCTTCATCGAGATCTACTGTCGGCACAACACCTCGCCGGACGACATCCGGCGAGGACTGGAGCGATACCCCGAGGTGGTGTCCGGGTCGACCGTCACCGGCGACGCGGACGCCCTCGTCCAGGTCTTCGCCTCCGACATGCGCCACTTCGAGCGGGTCCTGGAACGCATCGCCGGCGAGCCCTTCGTGGAACGCACCAAGTCGGTACTCGTCCTCTCCCCGCTCCTGCGCCGCTTCACCTCGGGCGCGCCCGCCTAGGCCCGCTCTTCCGGATCTCCGGCCACGGCGGCCACGGCCACGGCGGCCACGGCCACGGCGGCCACGGCCACGGCGGCTACGGCCGCGGGGTGCGCAGTCCCAGGAACAGGGGGCTGCGGCGCAGGGTGAAGCCCATCGACTCGTAGAGCCGCACCGCCCCGGTGTTGGCCTCCGCCGCGTGCAGGAACGGGCGCTCCCCGCGCTCACGGACCTCCGCCGCGACCGCGCGTATCAGCCGGCCGGCCAGGCCCCGGCCCTGGTGGTCCGGGTGCGTGCACACCGCGCTGATCTCCGACCAGCCCGTCGGCCGCATCCGCTCCCCGGCCATCGCGACCAGCCGGCCCTCGTGGCGGATCCCGAGGTACGTGCCCAGCTCCACCGTCCGGTCCAGGAACGGGCCGGGCCGGGTCAGCTCCACCAGCTCCAGCATCTCCTTCACATCGCCGGGCCCCAGCGGCACCGCCTCCGGCTCGGCCACGGCCCGGACCGCCCGGCCGTCCAGCTGGACACCCGGAACGCTCACCGCCGTCTCCCACCCCGGCGGCGGGGTCAGCAACCCGGTCACCCAGACCCCCTCCCCGGGACCGGCCAGCGCGGCCAGATCCGCCCACGCCCGTGGGTCCTGCGGATCGGCGAGCGCCGCGAACGGCGACGTGTCCCGCGTGTAGCGGGCCGCCAGACCCGAGGGCGCGAACTCGGCGAACTCGCGGTGCGGCCCGGTCAGCGCGGCCCAGACCGGATTGTCGAGTACCTCACTGCCGCACAGCGTGCCGCTCTCGGGGGACATGGGTGCGTGACTCCTTCCGTAAGGCGACGGCGTCCAGGTCGTGACCGCCTTCTTGACGACCCCCGGCGCCGCCACGAAACTGCGGGGGACGGCCATGACGGACGACGCCCGCCACCGGAAGCCTAACCAGCACCGGACGGCGGCGGCCGAGGACAAGGGACGGGGGTGGGCGGCAGTGGACACGGCCCGGACGGCGCACGCGGACAGGGACACGGACACGCGGGCCCGGACCCTCCGGCGCTGGTGGCTCACCCGGCGCCTGCACATCGACCTCCTGCGGGTGTGCAGCGCATTCGGCCCGCGCGGCTGACCCCCCACAGAGACGAGTGACCCGGCCCGGGCGCGCGCACCGCGCCGCCCGGGGCCCAGCCGTGTTGTCCTCCACCCCAGGAGAGTCATGTCGCACACCGTCCTGCCCCGCACCCCGCTGCCCCGCACCGGCCCGGCGCCCGCCCCGCGCGGCCGCATCGGAGCCGGCTTCTCCCCCGTACCGCACCGCTACCACCTCTACCTCCGCGTCGGCTGTCCCCACTCCCTGCGGATCACCGACACCCTCACCGAGCTGGGCCTGGCCCACACGATCACCGCCACCGTCCTCGGTACGGACCACCGGGCCGCCGAGTACACCGCACTGCGCCTCGCCTACGAGGCCACCGGCCACCACTTCGACGGCACCCTGACCGTCCCGGCCCTCGTCGACAGCTGGAGCGGCCGCGTCGTCTCCGACCACACCCCCGACATCCTCGACGACCTGCGCTTCCTGGCCGGCCACCCGGCCTTCCGCGCGGGCGCCTAGCAGGGGGCCGCGGCGGGAGCCGCGCAGGGCCCGTACGGGGTCCACGAGGGGGCCCGGGGGCGCCCGCGCAACGAATCGCCGCGTCGGTGGTGGAACACGCAACGAATCGATGCGCGGAGCGCAACGCTCACGGCTTGTCCGGGTCGAACGCGCGAACGTACCGTTTTATGACCCCCTCCCCGCCTGTCACAGAGGTAGCCCATGGCCCCGCTGCGCACCGCCCTCCTCCAGAGCTCCGGCGTTCTCGGCGACACCGCCGAGAACCTCAAGGCGCTCGACGAGGCAGCGGCGCGCGCCGCACAGAGCGGGGCCGGGCTCCTCGTGACCTCGGAGATGTTCCTGACCGGCTACGCGCTGGACCTCCAGGACATCCCCGGCCTCGCCGAACCGGCCGACGGCGCCTGTGCCCAGGCCATCGGCGAGATCGCCCGCCGCCACGGGATCGCCGTCCTGTACGGCTACCCGGAGGGCGCGGACGGCGTCGTGTACAACGCCGCCCAGCTCATCGGCCCCGACGGCGCCGCGCTGGCGAACTACCGCAAGACCCACCTCTTCGGCTGCTTCGAACAGGACGCCTTCACCCCCGGCGACACCCCCGTCGTCCAGGCGGACCTGAACGGCCTCCGCATCGGCATCATGATCTGCTACGACGTGGAGTTCCCCGAGAACGTCCGGGCGCACGCGCTCGCCGGCACCGACCTCCTCCTGGTGCCGACCGCGCAGATGCACCCGTTCCAGTTCGTCGCCGAACAGCTGGTCCCCGTAAGGGCCTTCGAGAACCAGATGTACATCGCGTACGTCAACCGCACCGGCCCGGAAGGTGAGTTCGAGTTCGTCGGACTCAGCTGCCTGGCGAGCCCCGACGGGGTCACCCGGACCCGGGCCGGACGCGGCGAGGAGCTGGTGTTCGGCGAGGCCGACCCCGAGCTGCTGTCCGCATCGCGCGAGAACAACCCGTACCTGCGCGACCGCCGACCCGGGCTCTACGCCTCCCTCGTCTGAGCCCTCTTCCTCCCCCAGCCCTGCCGCAAGGAGACGTACCCCCATGACGTCCACGGTGCCCACCACCGCCGTCCCGCACAGCGACGGACAGCCGCCGATCACCATGTTCGGTCCGGACTTCCCGTACGCGTACGACGACTTCCTCGCCCACCCGGCGGGCCTCGGCCAGATACCGGCGACCGAGCTCGGCACCGAGGTCGCCGTCATCGGCGGCGGACTCTCCGGCATCATCTCGGCCTACGAGCTGATGAAGATGGGCCTCAAGCCCGTCGTCTACGAGGCCGACCAGATCGGCGGTCGCCTGCGCACCGTCGGCTTCGAGGGCGCCGAGACCGAGGGCCTCACCGCGGAGATGGGCGCCATGCGCTTCCCGCCCTCCTCCACGGCCCTGCAGCACTACATCGACCTCGTCGGCCTGGTCACGGAGCCCTTCCCGAACCCGCTCGCCGAGTCCACCCCCTCGACGGTCGTCGACCTCAAGGGCGAGACGCACTACGCCGAGACGATCGCGGACCTCCCGCAGATCTACCGCGACGTGTCCGCCGCCTGGAACGCCTGCCTCGACGAGGGCGCCGACTTCTCCGACATGAACACCGCGATGCGCGAGCGGGACGTCCCGCGCATCCGCGAGATCTGGGCCAAGCTCGTCGAGAAGCTCGACGACGAGACCTTCTACGGCTTCCTCTGCAAGTCGGAGGCCTTCAAGTCCTTCCGCAAGCGCGAGATCTTCGGCCAGGTCGGCTTCGGCACGGGCGGCTGGGACACCGACTTCCCGAACTCCATCCTGGAGATCCTGCGCGTCGTCTACACCGAGGCCGACGACCACCACCGCGGCATCGTGGGCGGCTCGCAGCAGCTGCCGCTGCGCCTGTGGGAGCGCGAGCCGGAGAAGATCGTCCACTGGGACCGGGGCACCTCGCTGTCCTCCCTGCACGACGGCACCCCGCGCCCGGCGGTCACCCGCCTGCACCGCACGGCCGGCAACCGCATCACGGTCACCGACTCCTCCGGCGACATCCGCACGTACCGCGCCGCGATCTTCACGGCCCAGTCCTGGATGCTGCTGTCGAAGATCGAGTGCGACGACACGCTGTTCCCGATCGACCACTGGACGGCGATCGAGCGCACCCACTACATGGAGTCGTCCAAGCTCTTCGTCCCCGTCGACCGGCCGTTCTGGCTGGACAAGGACGAGGAGACCGGCCGCGACGTCATGTCGATGACGCTGACCGACCGCATGACCCGCGGCACGTACCTGCTGGACAACGGTCCGGACAAGCCCGCCGTCATCTGCCTCTCGTACACCTGGTGCGACGACAGCCTCAAGTGGCTGCCGCTGTCCGCGAACGAGCGGATGGAGGTCATGCTGAAGTCCCTCGGCGAGATCTACCCCAAGGTCGACATCCGCCGGCACATCATCGGCAACCCGGTCACCGTGTCCTGGGAGGACGAGCCCTACTTCATGGGCGCGTTCAAGGCCAACCTCCCGGGCCACTACCGCTACCAGCGACGCCTGTTCACCCACTTCATGCAGGAGCGCCTCCCCGAGGACAAGCGCGGCATCTTCCTCGCGGGCGACGACATCTCCTGGACGGCCGGTTGGGCCGAGGGCGCGGTCCAGACCGCCCTCAACGCCGTCTGGGGCGTCATGCACCACCTCGGTGGGTCCACGGACTCCACCAACCCGGGCCCGGGCGACGTCTACGACGACATCGCCCCGGTCGAACTCCCCGAGGACTGATCCTCCGGGTACCAAGGCCACGGGCCGTCCCCGCGTGAGCAGCGCGGGCAAGGCCCGTTCTCAATGCCCCAGGCGTCCGCGCCCACCGACGTTGCGTCCGGCGACGTGCCGCCCGACGAGGTGCAGCCCGGCGACGTGCCGCTCGGGCTGCGCGATGTCGTCGAACACGTCGATCAGGTCCTCGATCTCCTGCCCGTGCGACGTCACCGCCCAGTTGTCGGTGAAACCGGTCCGCATGAGCTCGTCGGACAGGAAGTGCAGCATCGTCTCCGCGGCGTAGTCGTCCGGGACCGTGGCGGAGGTGGCGATCTCCGTCGCCTCCGGGTGCCACTCCGCCAGTTCCAGCAGGGACCGGTAAAGCTTCGTGCCGCCGCGAAACCAGTCGGGGACGGTGTGGTTCTGCTCGCTCATTCTTCCTGCCATCACGTATCGCGTCATGGAACGGGGCCGTCCGCAGACCGTGATCACTCGGCCGCGGAGATGATCACCACCGTAGCCTTCTTTCGGCCGATGGCCCGATGGCGTCCGTGCGGCCCTCAGCCCCGTGGGGTCAGGAGACAGCGCCCCACCAGGCCCACGCCCGCGTCCAAGGAGTCCGTGAACTCCTCGGCCAGTTCCGGCGCCCGGCGCAGCGTCCACAGCAGGCGGGCCGCCGACCAGGCCCCGGCGCGGGCGCGCTCCAGGCTCCACGAGCCGACCAGGTGGGTCAGCGGGTCGGCGATCTCCAGCAGGTCCGGGCCCGGCATCAGGTCCTCCCGGATGTGCTCCTCCAGGGAGACCAGCGTGTCGCCGACCCGGTCGAAGTCCGCCTCCAGGGCCCGCGGTTCACACTTCAGCTCACCGCACGTGGCCACCACCGCCAGCGCCAGGTCATGGCCGATGTGCGCGTTGATCCCGGCCAGCGCGTGCTGGAGCGGACGGATCCCGGGGTGCCGGCGGTACTGCAGCAGGGGGCGCCAGCAGGCCGGGGCCCGGTCCGCCTCGACCGCCGTCAGGTACCGCTCCGCGAACCGCACGCTGAGCGTCTGGGCCCGCCGGGGCGCCGGGAACCCGCCGTGCTCGATCCGCCGGTGCAGGGCCTCCGTCACGGTCAGGTAGACCCGGTTGAAGACGGCGACACCGTCCTGCGGCGGGAGCCGCTCCTCCAGGGCGCGCATCCGCGCCAGCACCGCATCCATGGGGGCAGAGTCGCAGGCGCCGACGCGGATCCGGGGAACTTGGCCGTACGCTTCCCCGGTTCGGGCGAAACCCCGTCAACGGGGCTTGTCCTGGCCGTCCCCGGGCTCGTCGTAGTCGGAGGTGCCCTCGTCGAGCAGGGGCTCCTGCTTGAGGTGCGCGGGCGCCATGAACCGCAGCGCGTGATACCCGGTGATCACCACGATCGAACCCAGCGCGATGCCGCCCAGCTCGAAGGTGTCGGTGATCTGCAGCTTCACGCCGCCGATGCCGATGATGATGCCCGCCGCGGCCGGCACCAGGTTCAGCGGATTGCGCAGGTCCACCCCGCCGTTGATCCAGATCTGGGCGCCGAGCAGGCCGATCATCCCGTAGAGGATGACCGTGATGCCGCCGAGCACCCCGCCCGGGATCGCGGCGACGATCGCCCCGAACTTGGGGCACAGCCCGAAGAGCAGCGCGAAGCCCGCGGCCGCCCAGTAGGCCGCCGTGGAGTAGACCCGGGTGGCCGCCATGACACCGATGTTCTCGGAGTACGTGGTGTTCGGCGGGCCGCCGACCGCCGTGGACAGCATGGACGCCGCCCCGTCCGCCGCGATCGCCGTACCCAGCTTGTCGTCGAGCGGGTCGCCGGTCATCTCGCCGACGGCCTTGATGTGCCCGGCGTTCTCCGCGATCAGCGCGATCACCACCGGCAGGGCGATCAGGATCGCCGACCACTCGAAGGCGGGCGCGTGGAAGGACGGGAACCCGATCCAGTCCGCCTTGGCGACCGCCGAGAGGTCCAGCCGCCAGTGGTCGACGGCCGCCTCCCCGCCCACCGTCGAGTGGATCTTCCCGAAGAGCAGGTCGGAGAGCCAGGAGATCCCGTACCCGAAGAGCAACCCGAGGAAGATCGCGATGCGCGACCAGAACCCGCGCAGGCAGACCACGGCCGCCCCGGTGAACAGCATGGTCAGCAGTGCCGTCCACTGGTCCTGCGGCCAGTACGTGCTCGCCGTCACCGGCGCCAGGTTGAAGCCGATCAGCATCACCACCGCGCCCGTCACGATGGGCGGCATCGCCGCGTGGATGACGCGGGCGCCGAAGCGCTGCACCGCCAGACCGGCCAGGAACAGTGCCACGCCGACGACGAAGCAGGCGCCCGTGACCACCGCGCTGTCCCCGCCCGAGGCCCGGATGGCCGCCGCGACACCGACGAACGACAGCGAGCAGCCCAGGTAGGACGGGACCCGGCCGCGCGTCGCGAGGAGGAAGACCACCGTCGCGACGCCGGACATCATGATGGCCAGGTTCGGGTCCAGGCCCATCAGGACCGGAGCGACGAAACTCGCGCCGAACATCGCCACGACGTGCTGCGCGCCCAGCCCGGCGGTCCGCGGCCACGACAGCCGCTCCTCCGGCCGGACCACCGCCCCGGGGGCGGGAGTCCGCCCGTCTCCGTGCAGGGTCCAGCCCACGCCGAGGCCCATGTCCCACTCCTCTACTCCGGACGGCCGCCGCTCCGGCCGCTCACACATCGAGGCCGCAGTGCACGGGGTACGTGCCGCTGCGGCCGATCGACATGTTACGGCCGGGTTCGGGCAGGTTCGTCGAGGCCGGGGGAGCCGGCCTTCGCCGTCGCCCCGCCGAGATCATCCCCAGCCTGCCCCACCGGCGCCCCCGGGCGCAGTACCGCGGCACCGGCGATCAGCGCGAACGTCAGCAGGGTCACCAGCCCGAAGGACACCACCAGCGAGGTCGCGTCCGCCACCGCACCGATCGCCGACGGCGCGATCAACCCCGAGGTGTACGTGATCGTCGCGACACCGGCGATGGCCTGCGCCGGGGCCGGGCCGCTGCGCCCCGCCGCCGCGAAGGCCAGCGGGACCACCACCGCGATACCCAGCCCGATCAGCCCGAACCCGGCCAGCGCACCCGCCGGATGTTGGACCCCGACCACGAGCAGTCCGCCCAGGGTGGCCACCACCCCGCCCGCCCGGACCGTGCGCACCGCCCCGAACCGGTCCACCACCCGGTCCCCGACCAGCCGGGCCACGGCCATCGTCAGCGCGAAGGCGGTGGTGGAGGCCGCCGCCAGACCGGCGTCGGTGTGCAGCACGTCCCGCAGGTAGACGGCCGACCAGTCCAGGCTCGCGCCCTCGGCGAAGACCGCACAGAACCCGATGGCCCCGATCAACAGCGCCGACTTCGGCGGCAGCGCGAAGTGCGCGGGCGCCGGCGCCTCCTGGTCGGCCCTCAGGTCCAGCACCCCTTGTACGGCGAACAGCCCGCACGCCGTGAGGAGCAGCGCGGCGACCAGGTGGTGCGGCCGGGCGTCGACCCCGGTGTGCGCGGCGACGGTACCCGCGGCCGAACCGAGCAGAGCGCCCACGCTCCACATGCCGTGCAGCGAGGACATGATCGAGCGGCCCAGCCGGTTCTCCGTCTCCACCCCGAGCGCGTTCATCGCCACGTCCGACATGCCGGCGGTGGCGCCGTAGACGAAGAGGACGAAGCAGAGGGCGGGCAGGTTCGGGGCGAGGCTCGGCAGGATCAGCGAGAGGGTCCACAGCGAGAGCAGCACCCGCAGCGCGGTCCGTGCGCCGAGCCGGTGGTTGATCCGGCCCGCCAGCGGCATCGCGAGGGCGGCGCCCACGGCGGGCGCGGCGAGGGCCAGGCCCAGGGTGCCCGCGCTGAGCTGGGCGTGCTCCTGGATCCAGGGGATGCGGGTGGCGAAGGAGCCGGTGACGGCACCGTGGGTGCAGAAGACGGCGGCGATGGCGTAGCGGGCATGGCGCAGGCGCGCCGGGCTGAGGTCGGTGTCCCCGGTCATGAGGATTAAACTATCAGGGACCCTGCCTGATAGATAACGGGCCCGACTCCCTAGGATGGGCGCCGTGACTCCTGCCCCCACCAGCACCCAGGTACCGGCCCCCGCCTCGCCCAGCACGGCCCGGGCCATCAACGACCGCCTCGCCCTGCAACTGCTCCAGGAATCCGGGCCACTGACGGCCACCCAGCTCAAGACCATGACCGGCCTCTCCCGCCCCTCGGTCGCCGACCTGGTCGACCGGCTCACCGAAGCCGGACTCATCGAGATCGCCGGCGAATCCGGCGAACAGCGCCGGGGCCCCAACGCCAAGCTGTACGGGATCGTCGCCGACCGCGCCCACCTCGCCGCCCTCGACGTACGCACCGACCGGGTCACCGCCGTCGTCACCGACCTCCTCGGCCGCCCCCTCGCCGAAGCCGCCCTGCCCGTCGGCGCCCCCGAGGACGCGGTGGCCGCCCTGCTGCGCACCGCGCGCGAAGCCGGCGCGGCCGAGCTGCACACCGTCGTCATAGGCGCCCCGGGCCTCGTCGCCCCGGCCACCGGCGAACTCCGCGACACCAGCGGCCTCCCCGCCTGGCACCGGGACCTGGTCACCGCCCTGCAGCGGAGCCTGCCCGCCGTGGTCGTCGTCGAGAACGAGACCAACCTGGCCGCCCTCGCCGAGCAGCGCCTGGGCGTGGCCCGCGACCTGGACTCCTTCGTCCTGCTGTGGCTCGGCGCGGGGGTGGGCGCGGCCGTGGTCCTGGACGGCCGGCTGCGCCGGGGAGCCTCCGGCGGTGCGGGCGAGATCGGCTTCCTCCCGGTACCCGGCACCACCGGACTGCCGTCGGCCGAGGACTGCGCGGGCGGATTCCACGCCCTGGTGGGCCGCGAAGCCGTGACCGCGCTGGCGCGCGCACACGGCTTCGCGGGCCCGGCGGAGGAGGCCGTGGCCGGAGCCGCGGGGGAGCCCTTCCTCGAAGCCCTGGCCGAACGGCTCGCGCTGGGCGCGGCGGCGGCCGCGGCGATCCTGGACCCGGGCTGCGTGGTCCTGGCGGGCGAACTTGGCCGCGCCGGCGGCCCGGCCCTGGCCGCCCGGGTCGCCCACCGCGTGGCGGAACTGACCCCGGTCCCGACGGAGATCCGCGCCACGACCCTGGGCGACCCGGCCGTCCTGGCAGGAGCCGAACTGGCGGCACGCGAAGCCGCCCAGGCGGTGCTGTTCGGGGGGTAGGGGGCGGGGCAACGGGAGGCGGGGCAACCGGAGGCGGGGGCGGGCGCCGTACCTCCCCCCGCCCTTCCCTACCGTTGCGCCTTGAGCTTCGCGAACTCCGCGAACGTGAGGCGGCCCACCGCGTGGGACGGGGCCAGGTGGCCGCCGCGCTTGAAGCCCGCGTAGGCCTTGCCCGCCAGGGGGAAGGGGATCACCCGGCGGCGGCGGCCCGTCGCGGCCAGGTAGGTGCGGGCCAGGTCCGGCAGGGTGTGGATCTCCGGGCCGCCCATGTCCGTGACCCGGCCCGACGGGGTCGGGACCGCCAGTTCCGCCAAGCGGTCCGCGACCTCGCCGACGGCGATCGGCTGGACCCGTACCCCGCCCGGCACCGGCGCGACGAGCGGCAGCTTCGCCGCCGTGTCCACCAGCTGCGCCACCAGGTCGTGGAACTGCGTGGTGCGCAGGATGGTCAGGCCCAGGCCGGAGGCCTCCAGCAGCCGTTCGACCTGCAGCTTCGTCCGGTAGTAGCCGAGCGGCACCAGGTCCACCCCGACGATCGAGATGTAGACGATGTTGGTGACGGTCCCCGCCCGCCGGGCCGCGTCGATCAGGTGCCGGGTGGCGATCTCGTCGCCCTTGCCCCCGCCGCGCGTGTCGCTCGCGCAGTGCACGACCACCTCCGCGCCCGCCATCGCCGCGTCCAGCCCGCCGCCGTCCGTCAGGTCGACCGGGTGGTCGGGGGCGTGCCGGCTCAGTGCGCGGACCTCGTGTCCCGCGTCGCGGAGCCGGTCCACGACCAGCGCGCCGAGGGTGCCGGTGCCGCCGGTGACGAGGATGGTGCTCATGGGGTCCGCCTTTCGCCGATGCGGTTCTTTCAGCAGCGGAGACCGGACGGCCCTCAGGAATGTGACAGCTGCCCCCGGAGGAATTCCAGCTTCTCCGGGTTGAGTACCGTGCTGAGCCCGCTGACCAGCCCGTTCTCGAATTCCACCAGAAGAACGGCGGTCTCGCCGAAGAGCAGCGCCGGTACCCCGTTGATCTCCGCGACGCCGACCGGCAGGTCCCCGGCGAACTTCTTGAGCACGCCGACCGCGAAGCGGGCGACCTTCTCCCGGCCCAGGATCGGCCGCAGCGCCGCGTTGACCACGCCGCCGCCGTCCGACACGAACCGGACGTCGGCCGTCAGCAGCCCTTCCAGCCGGGCCAGGTCCCCGCCGCGGGCCGCCGTCATGAAGGTCTCCACGAGGCTCTGCCACCGTTCGGGGTCCGGTTCGAAGCGCCGTTCGGGCTCGGCGGCCCGTTCGGCGGCCACCCGGCCGGCCGCCCGCCGGTAGAGCTGCCGGCAGTTCGCCTCGGTGAGGTCGAGGACCGCGGCGATCTCCCGGTGGCTGTAGGCGAAGGCCTCGCGCAGTACGTAGACGGCCCGCTCGACCGGGGTGAGCTGCTCCAGCAGCACCAGCAGGGCCATGGACACGCTGTCCCGCTGTTCCGCGGACTCCAGCGGGCCGAGCGTGCCGTCGCCGGTGAGGACGGGTTCCGGGAGCCAGGGGCCGACGTACGCCTCGCGTCGGACCCGCGCCGAGGTGAGGGTGTTGAGGCACAGGTTGGTGACGACCTTGGCGAGCCAGGCGCCGGGGTGTTCGATCTCCTCGCGGTCCGCGGACGCCCAGCGCAGGTACGCCTCCTGCACGGTGTCCTCGGCGTCCGCGGCCGAGCCGAGCATGCGGTAGGCGATGCCGAACATCCGGGGACGGTTTTCCTCGAAGTCCGCGTCGGACGCGGTGATGTGTGTGATCACCGCAGCAGCGTACGAGGCCGGGTGCGCGCGGAACGTGCGAGGACCCGGTGGCCGCCGGGCCACCGGTTCCTCACGTTCACTCGTGGATCAGGGCGCAGGGGTCAGCAGGCGCCCTGGTCCTTCCAGACTCCCCAGTCACCGGTGGTGCCGGGCTCCTCGTTCTGCGTCCACCACTGGGCCTTCCAGTTGCGGCCCTTGTGGGAGACGACGTTGCCGCTGTTGTAGATCGTGCCCGCCACGTACGCCGGGTTGGTGCAGGTCCCGCCCGGAGGCGTGGTCGGCGGGGTCGTGGGGGTCGTGGGGGGAGTGGGGGGCGGGGTGGTCGGGGGAGTGGGGG
>NZ_JBGBPT010000035.1:0-84595 GCF_041106355.1 Streptomyces sp. BF23-19
AGGCCGCGTGCGCCGGGCGCCCCGGTTGCGGGGGCCCGGCCCCCGGGTGCCTGCGGTGCGCCGCCGCGCGACGGCGACGCGGCGTTCGGCACGGGCGCGCCCGGTCCGGACACCACGGGATCGGCGGCCGGGCCGCGGGTGCCCGGGCTGCTCGGACGGGACGACGCGGTGGCGGGCGCGGGGGCGTCGGGGCTTACCCGGCGCGAGATCTGTGGGGTGTCACCGGCACCGGGCCGGTCCGCTTCGGGCGGCTGCCGCAGTGCCCGCAGCAGCAGCGGGCCGCCGCCGCTCGGGGTGGGGCGTGCGGCGCCGGCGGCGCGGGTGACACCGCGCACGAGGCCGGCCGGGGCGGACGGCAGCACGGCGTGGGCGAGCCCGGTGTCGAACGACGGATCGCGCCACGCGGCCAGGCCGGATCGGAAGGCGAGCCCGTCGCTGACGCTCATGGCCGCGCGGGACACGGTCAGTACGGGCGGCGCCGTCATGCGCCAGCCGCCGTCCCAGTCGCCGGGTACGGTCACGTCCCGCGCGGCAGCCGTGTTCCGGGCTACCGGCGCCGCGGTCGCGGCGTCCGGCACGGCGGCGCGCCGACGCAGCCTGTCCCGCCATGCCATGGGTTCAACCGCCTTCGTTCACACGGGTGTTGATGCGAGCTATCTCGGTGACCCACTCCTGGCGCTCGCCGTGGGTCAGGTCGAGGATCTCGTCGCGTTGCCAGTGGAAGTGGTAGGCGATGTACGCGATCTCCTCCCTGAGCCGGGGGAGGGCGTACGTCACGATTCCCCCAGGCGCCCACCGGAGAGGTCGACCTCGAAGCCGCCTTCGCAGTGCGGGCAGGTGACCGCCGCGCGGGTGTGTCCCTCGCTGTTGACGCGCCGGTAGAAGTCCTGGAGGAACGCGACGTCGGTCGCGTACATCCGTTCCACGATCCCGGCGTGCACGTCGGTGATGGTGCCGAGCCGAGTGATCACCTGGCTGAGCAGCACCACGCTCAGGTACGCCGGGTTCTCCTTGACCCGCAGGTCGATCTGGGGGCGCAGTTCGTCACGGGCGGTGGCCAGGCGCATCGAGCCGTGCCGGTGCACCGTGCCCGCTTCGTCGACGTACCCGCGCGGCAGCTCGAACTCGAACTCCGTCCGCAGCCCGTGGTCCTCGCGCGCCGCCGGAGCGGCGGCGGAGGGGTGCGCCGCCGCCTGCTCCGGGGCCGCCGCGGGCGCAGTGACCTGGAGTATCTCCTCCAGGTTGCCCGCCGTCACCGTACGGCGCCTCATTCGACGATGATCTCCTCGAACACGATGGTCACCGACTCGGTGGCCGCGGCGGACTCGCCGGCCTTGAGCGAGGGGCCCTCCCACTTGGAGGCCCAGCCCTGCATCAGCTGGATGCGGCGGACGGTCGCGCCCGTGGAGTCCTTGATCTCGATGGTGAGGTTCTGTCGAGCGGTGTCGACGGCCCCGTTGTTCAGGGTCTCCTTGATCCACTTGGTGAACTCGCTGCTCTTGTCGAGTCCCCGGGTGATCGTGACCTCGCCCGCCTGGCGCGCGCCGGGCTGCTTGCGGATGATCTGCTTGCCCTCCGCGCTGACCTGGCGGACCTCGACGACCTCTTCCTCGACGGTCAGGCCGCTGATCTCCTGGATCGATTCGACCAGGTAGCCGCCGAGCTGCACGCCGAAGATATGGGTGGAAAGAGCATCGCCCTCTGCCATGACTGTCCTTCACCTTTCCTTGCTGCCCCGGAGGGTCACTCGTCGATGAGGCTGGTGCTGTCGGAGAACTGGGCCAGCCGGAACACCACGAACTCGGCGGGCTTGACGGGCGACACACCGATCTCACAGACCACGCGGCCCTGGTCGATGGACTCCTGCGGGTTGTTGTCCCGGTCGCACTTGACGTAGAACGCCTCCGCCGCCGTGCGGCCGAACAGCGCGCCGCGGCGCCACTCCTCGGTGAGGAACGCGGTGACGTTGCGCCGGATGCTCGACCAGAGCCGGTCGTCGTTCGGCTCGAAGACCACCCACTGGGTACCCAGGAGGATGGACTCCTCCAGGTAGTTGAAGAGGCGGCGCACGTTCAGGTAGCGCCAGGCCGGGTCCGAGGAGAGGGTGCGGGCGCCCCAGATCCGGATGCCCCGGCCGGGGAAGGCCCGTACGCAGTTCACACCGATCGGGTTCAGCAGGTCCTGCTCGCCCTTGCTCAGGCGCAGTTCCAGGTCCACCGCGCCGCGGATCACCTCGTTGGCGGGGGCCTTGTGCACACCGCGCTCGGCGTCGCTGCGCGCCCACACACCGGCGACGTGGCCGCTCGGCGGGACGGTCGTGTTGCGCCCGGCGGCCGGGTCGAAGACCCGCACCCACGGGTAGTAGAGGGTGGCGTAGCGGGAGTCGTAGCCCGCCTCGTCGTTGCGCCAGGTGCGCACCTGCTGCGCGGAGAGCCCGGGCGGGGTGTCCAGGACGGCCACCCGGTCGCCCATCTGCTCGCAGTGCGAGATCACCGCGAGCTGCACGGTGCGTACGCCCTCGGAGTCGATGTCGCCGCGCTGGTAGGCGCTCATCAGGTCCGGTACCGCGACCATGGTGATCTCGTCGATGGTCTCCAGGCCGGCGAACCCGGTGCGGGCGGCGGAGTCGCCGACGTACTCGGCCGGGTCGAGCCGGGCCACGCCGCTGCCGCCGGCCGGTGCGGGCGACGCGGAGGAGGCGTCGGGCACGAGGACGGTCTGCCCGGCGGGCCGGGTCTGGGCCGCGCCCCGCTGCTCGGTGACCTCGATCAGTTTCGAGGCGCGGGCCTGGGTGACGAGGTAGCCCTTGACGTTCTTGCGGGCGGACACCTCGTAGGTCTCGGCCACCTGCTCGCCCTGGCGGACAAGGATCTTGAAGCGGTCCTCGGGCGGGTTCTCGCCGTCCGCGTCGGCGATCTCCACGGAGACTCCGGCGACGCCCGGCCGGGCCGCGATCAGGAAGCCGCCGAGCTCGACCGGCTCCGCGGCGCGGGGCTGGGGGACGGCGCCCGCGGCGGCCGGTGCGGAGGCGTCCTGGGCCGGCCCGCCGATGCGGACGACGTACGCGGCGCCGCCGCCGTTGGCGAAGTACCCGTAGACGGCGTGCGGCAGGTAGGTGCCCTCGGTGAAGCCGCCGAACCGCTGGGAGTACTGGTCCCAGCTGGTGACCAGCGTCGGCTCGTGGAACGGGCCGCTCTGGGCGAATCCCACGAACGCGGCGACGGCGGTGCCGACCCCTTCGATCGGGCGAGCACCGGACTGCACCTCCTCCACGTACACGCCCGGGGTGAGGTACGTCGGCATGCTCGCTCCTTCGGGTTACGGCTCCGCAATCAGGTCTGACCACAGCCTTTCCGGCGGCCGCCGCCCGGGACAAGGGCGTTCGGACCTGGCCGGGGGCAAGTGCGCTGCCCTCCCGGTCGCCCCCGCCGGACCGGCCAGGCACCGTGCCCGGCCCGTCGGCCGCCACGGCTCACACGCCGGCGACCTGGCTCAGGTACGGTCCGAACTCGCCCTCCAGGACCAGGCGGCCGAGCTTGCGGTACTCCTGGGCGACCGCCGTCACCACCTGGCGCATGGTCAGCGGTTCACCCGACGCGGCCGCGAAGTAGGCGGCCGTCACGGCACAGGCCCGGATCGAGCCTCCGGCCAGTTCGAACCGGTCCGCGCAGAAGCCGAGATCGAGGTCGCCGGCCCGGGGCAGCCGGTCGCCCAGGCACCGTTCCCACAGGGCCAGGCGCTGGGCGGCGTCGGGCACCGGGAAGTCCGCGACCACGTCCAGGCGGCGGGTGAACGCCTCGTCGAGGTTGGCCCGCAGGTTGGTGGTGAGGACGGCGATGCCGTCGAACGACTCCATCCGCTGGAGCAGGTAGGCCGACTCCATGTTGGCGTGCTTGTCGTGGGCGTCCTTCACCTCCGAGCGCTTGCCGAAGATCGCGTCGGCCTCGTCGAACAGCAGTACCGCGTTGACGGCCGACGCCTCGGTGAAAATCCGCTCCAGGTTCTTCTCGGTCTCGCCGACGTACTTGTCGACGACCGTGGACAGGTCCACCACGTACAGGTCCATGCCCAGGTCGGCCGCCACCACCTCGGCGGACATGGTCTTGCCGGTGCCGGAGGACCCGGCGAACAGCGCGATCACCCCGCGCCCGCGCCCGCCGCCGGGCCGCATGCCCCACTGCCCGAGCACCTGGTCGCGGTGGCGGGCGCGCACGGCGAGTTCACGCAGCCGGCGGTGGGTGGGGGCGGGCAGCACCAGGTCGTCCCAGCCCACCGCGGGCTCCACCCGACGGGCGAGACGGGCGAGCCCCGCGCCGTTCTGGGCCCGTACGGCGGTGCGCAGGCCGTCGGGGGAGAGCGGGCGGCCGTCGAGCGCGGCGGTGCGCACCGCGGTGTCGGCGGCGCGCCGCAGCTGCCCGGCGTCGAGGCGGTGCGCGGACACGGACCGGGCGAGCGCATGGGCGTCGCCACCCGCGCCGTGTTCTCCGGCGGCGCCCTCCAGCGCGTGCCGCCAGCGGGCGACGTGCCGGTCGGGGGTGGGAGCCGCCACCGTCAGGGTGACGGGGGTGTCGGCCGCCCAGGCGGGTTCCCAGCCGCTCGTTCCGTAGGTGAACAGGGGGATGCCGCGCAGCGCGGTGCACAGCGTGCGCAGGACGCGGGCCCGCTCGTCGGGCTTGTCGGGCAGTTCCTCCAGCGGCCCCAGCAGCACACCGGCACCCGTCAGGCGGGCCTCGCGGGCGGTGGCGCGGGCGAGTTCGGGCACGGCGCGGACGTGCTGGGCCAGTGCCGCCGCCTCCAGGGCCAGGGGGCCCGGCCCGCACGCGTGCAGCGCGGCGGCGGCCAGGCCCTGCGGATCGCCGCCGCGGGCCCGCAGGTGGACATGGCGGGTGCCGCTGCCGGCCGCGGCGACGGCCCGCCGCAGCTCGGCCGGGTCGACGGCCGGGTCGTCGTGGGCGTGACCGAGCACATCGGTCAGACGCGGGTCGGGCGAGGCGTCGCCCAGCAGATGGGCGGTGACCCGGTCCGGGACGGCCAGCACCCGCGACAGGGGCGGCCGTTCGGGCTCGGTGACCTCCAGCAGACCGCCCGCGACGAGCGGTGCGGTGGGGGAGAGCCGGAACCGCGCGGCGGCCGACCCGGTGCGGCCGCACAGTTCGAGGGCGAGGCCGACGGTGGGCCGGCGGCGCGTCAGGTCGTCATTGAGGTAGCCGTAGAGCCGTTCGAAGCGGGCGTCCAGGTCCGGTGCCATGGCCACCAGGAGCAGGTCCACGTCGAGCGGCTCCAGCGCGAAGCGCGCGGCGAGGACGTCGAGCGGCGAGCCGGGTGGGGGCGCGGCCGGTGCGAGCGCGGGCAGGCCGGGGCCGTGCGGTGCGTCCAGGATGCGGGCGACCGCCTCAGGCGTGAGGTACTGGCCCCGGTAGGGGTCGTCCGGGTCGGGATCGACGGCCCGCCGGAGCTCCACGGCCCGGCGTACCCGCTCCTCGACGAGCTGGAGCCGCGTCCACAGGTACGGGGTGGTGTCGGCCGGGACCGCGGGCGTGGTCGCCGGCCGGATGGTGTGCGTCACGGCTGCCGTTCCCCCCGTCGGCGGCGCGCGGGGGCGTTCGGCCGTTCCCGGGATCCGCCGAAGCCCTCCGGTCCCGGCTCGCCCAGCCCGGTGTAGCGCAGTCGGCGCCCGTTCTCGGCACCGTCCGGTGCGGCTTGCGGTACGGAGTTCACGACGAGCCCCTCGGTGACGGGCGGGGCCGTGACCCTGCTGATGCCCGCCAGCGGTGCCTTGACGCGCAGCCCGAGGGACGGCTTCAGCTCGCCGCCGAGCGCCGACCACACGTCGGAGGCGGCCGGTGCGTCCATGCCGGTACCGCCCGCGTCCACGTCCACGAGCAGGCCGAGTTCGGCGAGCGTGCCGGTGAGCGTGTGCGGGGGCAGCGTGTCGGTGTTCACGAGGCGGGAGAGCACCTGGGAGAGCAGCCGGTGCTCGTCCTGCGGTCGGCTCGCCCAGGCGGTGACCAGGTACGTCAGCTCGAACCAGCGCGGCGGGGTGCGGCGCGCGACGACGAAGCCGTCCGCGTCGTACACCTCGCCCGCGCCGCTGCCGCGCCGGGTGTGGTCCTCGCGGATGTCGTACAGGAACACGCAGACCGTGGGCGCGCTGCGGCGGGCCGCCCACTCGCTCGTCGGGGCGTCGAAGACCACCTCGATGCCCGATGCCTCCAGGCCGGACTCCGCCAGCAGCCGGCGCAGCCCCTCGTCGACTTCGTGGATCACCGGCGGGTCACCTCGTCGGGCGGCTGCACCGAGCCGTTGACCACGAGGAAGTCGGTCTGCACCGGCGAGAAGCCGGGACCGCTCGCGGTGATGACGCGGGGGCCCGTCTGGTCCTTGGCCAGGATCAGCAGCTGGCCGATGAACGTGCCGTCGCGCTGCGGGAACGTCGGTGCCGCCGCTGCCGTGATGCCCGGCTTCCACGTGAACCGCACCGGCACGCCGGGCGGGAAGTCCTCGCCGCGCACCGAGGTGACGAAGCCGGGCTTGCCGATCGGCGGCACGGCGACGATGCGCGGCTGGAGGATGCGCAGTTGCTGCTGGGCGGTGTTGTCACCAGGGTCGGCGTCCGTGCCGGTCGTGGTCAGGCTGCCGGTCACCAGAGCGGTGAGCGCCTTGTCCGGGTTGAGGACGACCCGCAGGACGGTCCGTGCGCCCGGCGCCAGGTCCGGCAGTGCGCACTCCCCGTTCCGGTCGCAGCCCGGCGGCGGCCCGGCGCTCGGCACGCCCTGCGGAAGGCCCATGCGCAGCCGCAGGCCGGTGGCCAGGGCGTTGCGGCCGTTGCGGACGGTGTACGTGACGACGACGCGGCCGCCCACGTAGCCGGGGTTCGGCTGCGCCGTGATGCTCAGCCCGGGGCCGGCCGGGGGCGCGGGCGGCTCCGGCTGCGGCGCGGGCGGCTTCGTCGGCGGGACAGGGGTCGGCGGGGTCGGCGTCGGCGGGGTCGGCGTCGGCGTCGGCGGGGTGGGCTTCGGAGGCACGGGCGCCTCGCGCACCGGCACCACGGTCCGTCCGGAGTTGTCGCTGGGGCGGGGGTCGAGCACGGTGCCGGTGACCGACCAGTCCACCGGCTGGTCCCCGGGAGTGACGCCGGTGAGGGTGACGGTCACCGGGACGGTGGCGCCGGCGGGCACCACGCCCAGGGCGCAGGTCAGCGCCGCCGCGTCACACGTGGCTCCGGGGGCGGTGAGAGCGGTGACGCTCGCGCCGAGCGGGGGTGCGACGGTCAGCCGGGTACCGGGCGAGGCCGCCGGGCCCTGGTTGACGACGTCCACCCGGACCGTGCCGGAGCCGCCGACGGTGAGCGGCGCGGCCTTCTCGGGCGCCCGCACCGCGAGGTCGACCGACTGCTGCACGCCGGGCTCCTTCTGGCGGCCCGGCAGGCCCGTGACGAGCAGGTTGTGGTCGCCGGAGGCCACGTCCACCAGCTTCAGCTTCTCCGGGCTGTTGGGGGCCCGTGAGCCGCGGGCACTGAGCACCAGGCTCTTGCCGTCGGCGGTCCATGCGGCGTCGCGGGGCTGGAACGGTCCCTTGGCCGTGGGCTCGGGCAGTTCCCGGCCGCAGGCCCCCGGCAGGTCGCGGGCGGCGTCGGGCAGCAGGACCCGGCAGGCACCGCCGGCCGCGGAGGCGAGCAGGATGCCGCTGCGCTCGTCGACGCGGCCGCCGCCGTTCTTGCGGTTGAAGGCGATGGTGGCGCCGTCCGGTGAGAACGCCGGGCTGTCGTCGATGACTTCGCAGGAACCGGGACACATGGTGGCGCTCAGGTCGCGCTGCCGGTCCAGGTGGTCCACGGGCACGGTCCAGATGTGCTTGTTGCCGCCACGGTCGTTGATCACGAGGTTGCGGGTGAAGGCCAGTGTCGTGCCGTCGGAGGACCAAGTGGGCTGGGCATCGCCGCTCCGGTCCTGGCCGGCGGGCGGGGTGATCTCGCCGCGGATCGCCCCGGTGGCGGCGTCCGCGATCAGGATGCGCGCGATGCCCGTGTCACCGCCGACGCCACCGGGCGAGGTCCGGGTGAACGCCAGGAGCTTGCCGTCGGGGGAGAACGCCGGGTCGGTGTCCCAGTCCTTGGGGCCGCGGCCGGCGAGCGGCAGGGCCGCCTCGTTGGTGCCGTCGGCGTCCGCCATCCAGATCCGTTCGATCCGGCCGTCGCGTGTGTCCTCGAAGCGGGTCAGTACGATCCGGCGCCCGTCGGGCGTGTAGTTCTGCCGCTCGGTCCACGGGTCGAAGCCTGGGGCGGGCTGGAACAGCGGGTCCTTGGCCGGGTCGGTGTTGGTGTCGGCCGCCGGGTCCTCCTTGAGGATGGTCAGGTTGAGATCGCGGGGGTCGGAGCCGTCCATCCGGGCGTCCTGCAGGGTCACCACGTGCGGTCCGGCCGCCGAGGTCCGCTCGACGACGACGCCGCCGCCGGTCAGCGGGCCGAGCCAGGTGGCCGAACCGACCTCGCGGTCCTCGCTGAGCACCAGCTGGGGCGTGTCGGCCGAATGCGCGGGCACCCGGAAGACGTGGTCCCAGTCGCCCTTGCAGTCGCAGGTGCGGTCCGGGCTGAGGAAGAGCACGCCGTTCCCGTCGGGCAGCCACGCTGCCCCGCGGGTACGCCAGCCCGCCTGGGCGCCCGCCAGCAGCGGGCCGTCGGTGCGCCCGTCGGTCCACCGCAGGCGGGGCCCGGCCGATCCGGTGGCCGTGTAGGCGATCACGTCCCGGTTCGTCTTGTCGTCCACCGGGTTCCACACCGGCTCGGTGGCCTTGCCGTTGGCGGGGTCGGTCACGCGGGTGGCGGCGCCGCCCCGCAGGGGGCGTACGTAGACCTGCCGGCCGGCGGCCGCGTCGCCGTCCGAGGAGTACGCCAGGCGTCCGCCCTCCGGCGAGACCGTGGGGTGCTCCTCGTTCGCGGGGGAGTCGGTCAGCCGGGTGAGGCCGGTGCCGTCGGTGCGCACCAGCCACAGGTCGCGCTGGATGCCGCCGGCCTGGGCGGGCTGGGCCGAGTCGAAGACGACCGACCGGCCGTCCGGGGTCAGCCGGGGGTTCGCCACGTCCAGGCCGCTGGTCAGGCGGCGCACCGAGCCGTCCGCGGAGCGCAGGTAGACCTGCGGGGTCCGCTCGTCGCGGCGGCCGGCGAAGACCAGCTGGTCGCCCAGTGCGGCGGGCTGGGTGTCCAGGTGGGCCGGGCCCTCCCCGAACAGCGGGGTGCTGGACGTGCCGGTCGCCACCCGGCCCAGGCTGCGGTGGCGCGTACCGGCGTACACGACCCGGCCGTCACCGGCGTCGGCCGCCAGGGGGCGCGCCTCGGCGTCGCCAGGGCCGGTGGCCGCCGTCACCACGAGCAGGGGGACCAGCAGCAGCAGTGGCGCGCCGGCCCTCCCCCAGCGGCGTCGACGACTGCCGGAGCCACCCGTGCCCATCACGGTCCACCTCACAGTCCGGTACAGCATTCACGTATGACCCCGCCACCTTGCGGCCCGGAACGTACGGCCGGCAGGGCCGCGGGGCCGCACCCGGGGGAAGCACCCGGTGCGCTTTCGGGCAGTGGGGGTGCGGGCCGTCCGGGCCGGCGGGCTGCCGGCTCCCGCCGCCGGCCTCCGCCGTACGCTCAGATCAGCCCGTTGCGCAGGGCGTAGCCCACCGCATGTGTGCGATTGCGCAGGTGCAGCCGCGTGATGATCTCGTGCAGCACGTTCTTGACGGTCCGTTCGGAGTACGAGGTCTTGCGCGCGATCTCCGCGGTGTCCAGACCCTCCGACACCAGGCGCAGCATGTCGGCCTCGCGCGCGGTCAGGGTGGACAGGGACACGGCGTGCGGGTCGAGGGCCGAACGCTGCAGGCTGCCCACGTGGTCGAGGAGCTTGGCGAGCAGGTCGCCGGGCAGCATGCCCTCGCCGTTGGCTATCGCCAGGACCAGACGCAGGAGCTGGTCCTGGTCGGCCTCGCTGCGTCGCAGCACCGCGGTGACCCCGCATTCGATGGCGCGCTGCAAGGCGTCCCCGGATTCGAACGTGCCGACCACGAGCCCGGTGCGCGTGCTGGAGTCGTGCCGCAGCCGGTACAGCAGGGCGGCCGTTTCGTCGTCCACGCTGTCCACGGCGACGAGCGACACCTGCGCGCCGTCGGCGGCGTCGACGAGTTCGATCTCGGGGCGCTGGCGCAGCTGGTGGACGACCCCGACGTGCAGGATCGGGTCCGGTGCGTACACGGCCACGGTGACGCGTTCGCCGGCGCCGGACGAGGAGACGGGTCCGTTGTTGTCAGGCTGGGTCATGTGTCGTACCTGTTCCATGATGCGTATGTGGGGTCACGGATGGAGAGGAATGATCAACAAGTGGTTGGGCACTCGTAGTTGATGAGCGTCTGAGGGGGCATCCGGGTTGCCCGGGGCGTTGCCCTCGCGTCCGTGGAGGTGGCGGGGGCGGCGGCATAGCGTCGTGGTGTGATATCCCCAGCAGCCTCTTCAAGCCCTGGCGCGCCCGGCCTCGACATCCCGCCGGTGTCGGTGACGCCGGGCGGTACCGCATCCACCAGCCTGACCGTCCGCAACGACAGCGACATCGTCGAGGCGTACCGCCTGGAGGTCGTCGGCGACTGCGCTGCCTGGACCACGGTGGAACCCGAGCGCGTCTCGCTCTACCCCGGCACGTCGGAAACGGTGACGATCCGTCTGGCACCGCCCCGCTCACCGCAGGTACGGGCGGGGGACGTGCCGCTCGCCGTCCGTGTGCTGCCCACCGAGCAGCCCGAGGCCGTGCGGGTCCCCGAGACCACCGTGCACATCGAGGAGTTCCGGGAGCTGCGGGCCGAGAGCGCTCCCAGGCGGCGCCGCGGCTGGCTGCGCGGACGCTATCGACTGGCCGTGCGCAACGAGGGCAACTGCCCCGTACGGCTGGACTTCACGCCCGCCCAGGCGGGAGAAGAGCTGAAGTTCGCCTTCACCCCCACGGCGCTGAAGCTGGAGCCGGGGGAGTCGGCGGAGGTGGGGCTGCGGGTCCGCACCGGCAGGCCGGTGTGGTTCGGGGCCCCGGTGACGTGGCCGTTCACCGTCGCCGTGGCCGAAGCCGAAGTCGAAGCCCGCGGTGACGGTGACGGTGAGGACGGCAGGGCGCGGCCGGAGCCGGACCCCGTCCGGGCGCCGCTGGATGCGGAGTTCGTCCAGATCCCGATCTTCCCGACGTGGCTGCTCGCAGTACTGGCCGCGCTGCTCGCGCTGCTGCTCGCCTGGTTCCTGCTGGTGCGTCCGGCCGTGCGTAGTACGGCCAAGGAGGCCGCCGACGAGGCGGTCCAGAAGAAGCCGACGCCCAGCGCGGACCTGAACGGGCAGACCCCGGTGACCGGCGACGGCAAGCAGCCGGGCGGCGGCAAGGGCACCCAGCCCGGGGCGGGTGGAGCCGGTACGGGAGGCGGCACCGGCGGCGGTACCGGAGGCGGCGGTACCGGGGCCGGAGGACAGCAGAGCTCGGCCACCATCGACCTGCAGACCGGTGGCGGGCAGACCAAGGCCGGTACCTACACGGTGCCCGCGGGCAAGGCCTTCGGGATCACGGACATCGTTGTCGCGAATTTCCAGGGCGACGAAGGAGTGGTGACGATCGACTTCGGCGACCGCAAGATCACGACGATCGCGCTGGAGACGTTCCGCAACCAGGACTACCACTGGGTCACCCCCATCAGCATCACCGAGAGCCAGACTGTGACCGTGCAGGTGACCTGTGCAAAACCAGGCACCCCGGCCACCGGCCGTCAGGCGCAGGAGTGTCACGAGGTGCTCAACGTGAGCGGCGTGCTGAGCGACCTCCGGTGACCCGAGCGGCACGGACATAGTCGGTCAGGTTGTACGCCAGGGCAAAGGGGGCCTTTGCCCCGGCGTCCGGAAATCGGTACTCCTGAGGATCGATCGGGCGTTCTCCTCGCAACCGCACGCTTTCGTTTCGGCAGTGCCTGGAACGGTTAACCCCGGTAGCCATGACGCCAGTTGACGAAGCGCCAAGCATGGCTTGAATTGGTCTCTCCCTTTTGGTCCGGTCAGTGCGTGGGGACTCCCACCTGCTGACCGGATTCCAGGACCACCGTGGCCGCGCCGAGGTCGACCGTGTTCGGCAGCATCGCCTGTGGCCGCAGCAGGTCCTTGAGGAGGAAACGCATCAGATCGGCGCCGGACATCGCCTTGAGCCGGACCGCGAGCTGCGGGTTCACCGCTTCGAGGCGCTGGATCTCCACGACGGCCCGCTCCGCCAGACCCGGCACGATGTCCCGGCCCATCAGGGTGTTGGACCGCAGCCGCTCCGAATGGGCCTGCTCCTGCGCACCGGATCCGTAGGTCATGGTGCTGTGCGCGTCCGACAGAGCCTGGGTCGTGGAGAAGAGGATCTGACCCCTTCGCTCCTGGTCCGACTCGTTGCCCATCGCGTCCATGACCGCCTCCATGTCCAGCGAGCCGGCCGCCGCCCCGGCGCCGACGTCGAACTTCCGCACCGGCAGCGTGAACCCCTCCGAGAAGGCGTCCTCACGGGTGTTCAGCTTGCTCTCCGTCTGCGCCGGGTCCTCGGGCCGCGCGCGCACGGTGGGGTACTCGCGCTGCGCGAAGTCGCTGAGCATCAGCCAGCCCTGGCTCATGAGGGGGGACTCGGTGAGCGGGATCTGGATCCGGGCCGGTTCGTCGTCGCCGCTGAACCGCGTCGGCCGGAACGGGCTGTCCTGCACTTCCAGGAAGAAGAAGACGAAGCCCTCGTTGGCCAGGACGTGCTTGTCGTACGCCTCAGAGTTGTTCGGCGCGTCCGGGTTCGCCCTGAGCAGCTCGGTCTTGGACTTCATCTGTCCCTGGGCGAGCATCGTCTCGGCCCGTGACCTGCCCGTGTAGTGGCACAGCACGCTCTGCTGCAGCGCGGTCGTCAGCTTGGCCCTGACGTCGGGGACCCAGTTCCGGTCACCCTGGCCCCCGGCGATCTCCTTGGCCATCCCGGCCCGGTTGAGCTCCGACAGCTCGCGGAAGTAGCTGGGCCCGTGCATCTGGAACGCGGCCGCGCTGTCGGCCCACTGCGCCTCCTGCCACAGCATGCCGTTCGTGGTCATCGCGCTGAACGGCGCCCCCGCCTCGACGGGGAGCTCGGCGTCGCGGACGAGCTGGTCGTTCACCAGCACCAGTTCGGCCTTGACGACTTCGAGCGCGGCGGCCAGCCAGGGCTTGACGGCCGCGGGCGCGTCGTCCTCGGCCGGGGCGATCTCCTGCGTGAGGCGCGACAGCTCGATCATGCAGTGCATGGGGTCGCGGACGGGATCGCTGTCGTACGCGGCGATGCCCGCCCGCACCTGCGCCACCAACGGGTCCGCCGGCGCCGGGTTGCGCGCCAGGAGCCGGCCCAGCAGCTTCCCGGGACGCGGCGGGTCGGCCGGCAGCGTGGGGCCGAGCTCCTCGGGCCCCTTGCGCTGGACGGCGACCCGCCCGCCGGATCCCGGCGCGTGCGTGGCGTGCGGGCCGTGCGTGCCGTGTTCCTCGCAGGCGGCGCGCTGGACGGGCGCGGGCCCGGCCATGACCCGGCTCGCGTTGGCCTCGGCCTCCCGCTCGAACCGGTCGCCGGGGTCGCTGACCCGCAGCCCGTGGCCCGTGTCGGTCCCCGAGACCGGCCCCTGCCGCTGCTGGATCACATGGGTGAGCTCGTGTGCGAGGGTGTGCTTGTCACCGCCGCCCGCTCCGATCACGACGTCCCTGCCGGAGGTGTACGCCCGGGCCCCCATCTCGGCCGCGGACCGCTGTGCGAGAGGACCGGAGTGGACCCGTACGTCGGAGAAGTCGGCGCCGAGCCGGCTCTCCATCTCCTCGCGCAGGGATCCTTCGAGCGGCCGCCCGGGCGACCGGAGCACGTCATGCGCGGTCGCCCGCTGGACCGGGGTGTCCTCGTGCCCGGGACCGGCGCCGTGGCCCGCCGCGAGCATGCGCGTCACCGCCGCGTTGCCGACGGACCGCTGGAGCGCCGGCAGTGTCGCCGACGCGGGAGCGGCGGGGGCCCGCTCCTCAGCCGTACGCGCCTGCCGGGACGGGGCGGAGCTGTCCTTGGAGGCATCGGCTGCTGCTCTGTCACGGGCGGGGATACGCATGGGCATGCCTCTCGGGGGACGCGGCGGGACGTGCACCTGCTTACCCGCGACGTCCGCCCGGCGACATGCCCGTTCGGGCACACCCGGGGGAAGACCCAACCGCTCTGCAGGCTGTCTGCCGCGGCTACCTGCCGGTAGGTCCCGTCGCCGCTACGGGCGGCCGCGGCTGCCGGGGCCGGGGTGTGCGGTCGGGCCGGACCAGCTGCTCGCCGGTGGAACCGCTGCGGTCGTCTGCCTTCGCGCGCACGAGACCCCTCCCGCTCACCCGCCGCTGCCCATGGGCACCTCTGGCGTAGATCCGGAGGTCAGGGCCAGACCAGGCAGTACGGCTGGTGACCGGCCTCGTGGAGGCGGTGGCTGAAGTCCTGCCACTCGTGGAGCAGCTGGTAGACGTTGAAGGCGTCGCTGGGGCCGCCGCGGTCCGGGACCGTGGACCAGATGAAGGCCGCCGCGCCCACCGATTCCTCGCCGATTCCGCGCAGCGGGTCGACCACGGTCATGGGGAGCTTGACCACGGCGTAGTCGGGGTGGAGGACGACCAGCTCCAGCGGGGGCACCTTGTGGAGGGGTATGCCTTCGATGCCGGTCAGGACCATCGCGGCCACCGTCTCCGGCTTGATCTTGGTGAAGAGGCCGCCCATGCCGAGCTCGTCGCCGCCGAGCTCCTCCGGCCGCATCGTGACCGGGACCCGGGCGGCGGTGGCGCCGTCGGGGGCGCCGAAGTACTTGTACGTCACTCCCATACCGCGGCCTTTGGGCAGGTCGTCGGACGGGGACGTGGGCACGGGGACGGCGTCGGCCGCCTCCGTTCCGCGGCGGCGGTGCTTGCCCCGGCGGCGGGCCTCGCGGGCGCGCTGCGGATCGAGGCCGTCCGTTCCCTCGCCCGGTCCACCACCGCGTTGCATATCTCCACCCGACTGGTCTTGCTTGCCCCGGCCCCGCGGCCCCCGCCACGCAGCCTGATCATCATGGCAGTGACCTCCCCCGCGGCGACGCGGTGAAACGCCCGTCCGCAAGTCTGTCGCGGCCTCTGAGACCATGGCTGGTGTGAGCTACCCGTACCCGTATGAAGCCCCAGTTTCGCAGACGCTCTTCGAGCGCGCCTCCCTCGTGACCCCCGGCGGCGTGAACTCTCCCGTGCGCGCCTTCCGCGCCGTGGGCGGTACGCCCCGGTTCATGGTGTCCGGGACCGGTCCGTACCTCACCGACGCCGACGGTCGTGAGTACGTCGACCTCGTGTGCTCGTGGGGACCGATGATCCTCGGCCATTCGCACCCCGAGGTGATCGAGGCCGTCCAGGCGGCCGTCGCCCGCGGTACCTCTTTCGGTACGCCCGGTGAGGGAGAGGTGGCGCTCGCCGAGGAGATCGTCGCGCGCATCGAACCCGTGGAGCAGGTCCGCCTGGTCTCCTCCGGCACCGAGGCGACCATGTCGGCGATCCGGCTGGCCCGCGGCTTCACCGGTCGCGCCAAGGTCGTGAAGTTCGCCGGCTGCTACCACGGTCACGTGGACGCGCTGCTGGCCGCCGCCGGTTCCGGTTTGGCGACTTTCGCGCTTCCGGACACCCCCGGTGTGACGGGCGCGCAGGCCGGCGACACGATCGTCCTCCCCTACAACGACCTCGAAGCGGTCCGGGCGGCCTTCGCCGCGCACCCCGGTGAGATCGCCTGCGTGATCACCGAGGCCGCGCCCGGCAACATGGGTGTGGTGACCCCCGCCGACGGCTTCAACCAGGGGCTCGCGGACCTGTGCCGGGAGAACGGCGCGCTCTACATCTCCGACGAGGTCATGACCGGCTTCCGGACCTCCCGCGCCGGCTGGTACGGCGTCGACGGGGTCGAGCCGGACCTGATGACCTTCGGCAAGGTCATGGGTGGTGGCTTCCCCGCCGCGGCCTTCGGCGGCCGCGCCGATGTCATGGGCCACCTGGCCCCCGCCGGTCCCGTCTACCAGGCCGGCACGCTCTCCGGTAACCCGATCGCGACCGCCGCCGGTCTCGCGCAGCTGCGCCTGCTCGACGCGGCCGCGTACGAGAAGGTCGACGCGGTCTCGAAGGAGATCCAGGGCCTGGTCACCGGCGCGCTCACCAAGGAGGGCGTGGCGCACCGGCTGCAGACCGCGTCCAACATGTTCTCCGTCTTCTTCACCGAGGACGAGGTGCGCAACTACGACGACGCCAAGAAGCAGGAGAGCTTCCGCTTCAACGGGTTCTTCCACTCGATGCTGGCGCAGGGCGTGTACCTGCCGCCGTCCGCCTTCGAGTCCTGGTTCGTCTCCACCGCCCACGACGAGAAGGCGATCGAGCGCATCGCGGCGGCACTGCCGGCCGCCGCCCGAGCCGCCGCGGAGGCCACCGCATGAGCAGCAGCGCCACGCCCGCCACCCCCGAGCTCACCGTCGTGCACCTGGTGCGCCACGGCGAGGTGCACAACCCCGACGGGGTGCTCTACGGGCGCCGTGACGGCTATCACCTGTCCGAGCTGGGCCGGCAGATGGCGGACCGGGTCGCGGACCACCTCAAGGGTCGGGACATCGCCTACGTGGTGTCCTCCCCGCTGGAGCGGGCGCAGGAGACGGCGGAGCCGGTCGCCAAGGTCCACGGCCTGGACCTGGCGACCGACGCGCGCCTGCTGGAGGCGGAGAACGTCTTCGAGGGCAAGACCTTCGGGGTCGGCGACGGCGCGCTGCGCAAGCCCGGCAACTGGAAGCACCTGACGAATCCGTTCAAGCCGTCGTGGGGCGAGCCCTACGTCGAGCAGGTGGTCCGGATGATGAGCGCGCTGGAGGCGGCGCGCGACGCGGCCCGCGGCCGGGAGGCGGTGGCGGTCAGCCACCAGCTGCCGATCTGGATCGTGCGCAGCTTCGCGGAGAAGCGCCGGCTGTGGCACGACCCGCGGCGCCGGCAGTGCACGCTGGCCTCGATGACCTCGTTCACCTTCCAGGGCGACAAGCTGGTGTCGGTGGGGTACAGCGAGCCGGCCCGGGATCTGGTGCCGGCTCATCTGCTGGCCGGGGCCAAGCCGGTGAAGGGCGCGTCCAAGGCGTTCGGCGCCTGACCCCTGTTCGATCCGGGCCTGATCCGTGCCCGGTCCGTGCCCGGTCCGTGCCCGATCTGTGCCCGATCGGGGCGCGGCCGGGCTGATCGGGTCTTGATCGGCCGACTGTTACAGGCCGTTACGGTTCTGCCCAACTAAAGACAAGTCGCGCGGGAATCACCGTGTCAGCTCGCATGTCCGATCTGATTGTCCGTTTATATGGACTTCGGGTCGGTATGGGTGGTCGACAGTGGGGACGGTGACATGCGCGACATCAGGGGAGTCAGTCGGAGGGGGCTGCTGGGACTGGGACTTGGTGCGGCCGCCGCGATGGGAATCGCGGGCTGCGGCTCATCGGACACGTCCGGTCCCGGCTCTCCCGGACCCGTCAGGAACCCGAAGAACCCGAAGCCCGGCGAGAAGCCGGCGGCCAGGCCGATCGGTGACGGCTCCACCGCCGACACCGGCCCGCAGCCGAACCAACCGGACGCGCCCGTGCCGCTCCAGCCGGGCGAGACCCCGCCGCAGTTCGTCGTCTTCAGCTGGGACGGCGCGGGGGAGATCGGCAACGGTCTCTTCCCGCGCTTCCTCAAGCTCGCCAAGGACCACGGCGCGGCCATGACCTTCTTCCTCTCCGGCGTCTATCTGCTGCCCGAGTCGAAGCGGCACCTCTACCGGCCGCCGAACAACCCCGTCGGGGCCTCGGACATCGGCTACCTCAAGGACGAGAACGTCCGCTCCACCCTCACGCACGTCCGCCAGGCCTGGCTGGACGGGCACGAGATAGGGACCCACTTCAACGGCCACTTCTGCGCCGGATCCGGCTCGGTCGGCAGGTGGACGCCGGAGGACTGGCAGAGCGAGATCGAGCAGGCCGTGTCGTTCGTCACCAACTGGCGCACGAACACCGGATTCACCGATCTCGAACCCCTGCCCTTCGACTACGCCAAGGAGCTGAAGGGCGCCCGCACCCCCTGCCTGCTCGGCCGGGACAGCCTCCTGCCGACGGCTCAGCGGCTGGGCTGGCGCTACGACTCCAGCTCGCCCGGCGGCCTCCAGGTCTGGCCGGTGCGCAGGTCCGGAATCTGGGACCTGCCACTGCAGTCGCTGCCGTTCCCCGGCCACTCCTTCGAGGTCCTCTCGATGGACTACAACATCCTCGCCAACCAGTCGAAGAACACCACCCAGGGCGTCCCCGCCAACTACCCGGGCTGGCGCACCCAGGCGACGGCCACCTACCTGGGTGGCTTCCGGCGGGCCTACGAGACGAACCGCGCCCCCCTGTTCATCGGCAACCACTTCGAGCAGTGGAACGGCGGCATCTACATGGACGCCGTCGAGGAGGCACTCAAGGGCATGGCGGACAAAAGGGATGTAAGGCTCGTGTCCTTCCGGCAGTTCACCGACTGGCTGGAGGTCCAGGACCCCAAGGTGCTCGCCAGGCTCCAGGGCCTCGGCCCGGCCCAGTCACCGGCCGGCGGCTGGAGCGCGTACCTGACCGCCGCCTGACCGGGGCGGCGAAGCATCGCCTGACCAGGGCACGCGCACCGCTCCGGGGGGCGCGGAAGATCGGCGAATTGCTCATGCGAAACTTTTCACATGAGCCTTGTCCGCGCGCGTTTCCGTCGTAGTAGCCGCCGCACGACCGGCGGCCGTGCCACCCTGCTGGCCGTGGCGACCCTGGCCGGTGCCCTCACGCTGTCGGCGTGCGGGGGTTCGGACGGCGGTAAGCCGGTCAGCGGGTCGGGCGGCAACTACGTCACGGGTGCGAGCGGCATCTCCACCGTGTCCCGGGCGGAGCGCACCGAGGCCCCCAAGCTCGACGGCGAGACCGTCCGCGACGAGACCCTCGACACCACCACGCTCAAGGGCAAGGTCGTGGTGCTCAACGTGTGGGGCTCCTGGTGCCCGCCGTGCCGCAACGAGGCCAAGTACTTCGCGACGGTCTCCAAGGAGTACGCCGACGCCGGCAAGGACGTCGCCTTCGTCGGGATCAACACGCGCGACAACAGCAAACAGAGCGCGATCTCCTTCGAGGAGAACTACGGGATCACCTACCCGAGCCTCTACGACCCCGCCGGGAAGCTGATGCTCCGCTTCCCCAAGGGCACGCTCAACCCGAACGCCATCCCCTCCACGATCGTCCTCGACAAGGACGGCAGGATCGCCGCCCGCACCCTGGCCCCGATCAACGACGAGCAGCTGCGGTCGATGATCGAGCCGATCCTCGCGGAGAAGTGACCACGTGGTCGCGTACGTCCTCGCCGCCGAGGCCACCGGCGTGAACACGACGGTCCTCAACGGAGCGCTGATGCTGGCGCTCCCGGTCTCGCTGCTCGCCGGCCTGGTCTCCTTCTTCTCGCCCTGCGTGCTCCCGCTGGTCCCCGGCTACCTGTCCTACGTGACCGGCGTCAGCGGCGCCGACCTGGCCGAGGCCCGGCGCGGGCGGATGCTGGCCGGTGCGCTCCTGTTCATCGCCGGTTTCACGGCCGTCACCACGCTCTCCCTCGACCAGGCCAGCGCCGGTCGGGGCGCACTGCTGACCGTCGCCTACTGCCTCGGACTCGGCCTGCCGTTCATCCTCACCGCGATCGCCTTCCGCAAGGCGCTCGGTGCGTTCGGCTGGGTGAAGAAGCACTATGCATGGGTGATGCGCATCGGCGGAGGCATGCTGATCCTGACCGGTCTGCTGCTCGTCACAGGAATGTGGGCCAGCATCGTCAGCGACATGCAGAGCTGGACCCAAAGCTTCACGGTGGGGATCTGAGGACTAAAGGCACATGAGTACGACAGACAAAGCGACCACCGAGACGCCCGACGAGGCCTCGCCCGCGTCCGCCGCGGCGGACTCCGCCGACGCCGCCGCCGGTGCCCAGCTCTCCACCGCCCCGCTGGACGACAGCCCCACCGGGCCGGCCGTCGGCATCGGTGTGATCGGCTGGGCCCGCTGGTTCTGGCGGCAGCTCACCTCCATGCGGGTGGCGCTGATCCTGCTCTTCCTGCTGTCCCTGGGCGCCATCCCCGGCTCCCTCGTCCCGCAGAACAACGTCGACGCCCTGAAGGTCGTCGACTGGAAGCGGGAGCACTCCTCCTGGGTCGGCGTCGCCGAGAAGCTCCAGCTCTTCGACGTCTACAGCTCGGTGTGGTTCTCCGCGATCTACCTGCTGCTGTTCATCTCGCTCATCGGCTGCATCGTGCCGCGCTCCTGGCAGTTCGTCGGCCAGCTTCGCGGCCGCCCGCCGGCCGCGCCGCGACGCCTCGACAGGCTGCCCGCCCACACCACCTGGCGCACCGGGAAGACCCCGGACGAGGTCCTCGCGCACGCGCGCACGGTGCTCCGCGGCAGCCGCTTCCGCACCGAGGCCGGCGAGGACCACGTGGCGGCGGAGAAGGGCTACCTCCGCGAGGCCGGGAACCTGATCTTCCACGTCGCGCTGATCGTGATGCTGGTGGCCTTCGCCTGGGGCCAGTACTTCAAGTCCGAGGGCGGCAAGCTGGTCCTGCGCGGCACCGGCTTCTCGAACACGCTCACCCAGTACGACGACTTCAAGTCCGGCACCCTCTTCGACCCGGACGACCTGCCGCCCTTCAGCTTCACGCTGGACCGGTTCGACGCGACGTACGAGATGACCGGCCCGCAGCGGGGCACCCCGCGCGACTTCAAGGCGTACGTCACCTTCTCGGACGGCGCCCACGGCACGCCGCAGAAGCGCGAGATCCAGGTCAACAAGCCCCTGGAGGTGGACGGCTCCAAGGTCTACCTGCTCGGCCACGGCTACGCGCCGATCGTCTCGGTGACCGACCCCACCGGCAAGGTGATCTTCAAGGACGCCGTGCCGGTGCTCCCGCAGGACGCCAACCTCACCTCCACCGGAGCCGTCAAGGTCACCGACGGTTACAAGGACAAGGACGGCAAGAAGGAGCAGCTCGGCTTCAACGCCGTCTTCGTGCCCAGCTTCGCCGGCGAGGGCATGGGCACGATGTTCTCGCAGTTCCCCGCCCTCCTGAACCCGCAGCTCATGCTCAACGCCTGGCACGGCAGCCTCGGCGTGGACTCGGGTCTGCCGCAGAACGTCTACCGGCTCACCACCACCAAGATGGAGCCCTTCAAGGACGAGTCGGGCCAGCAGTTCAAGCAGAAGCTGGCGCCCGGAGACACGATGACCCTCCCGAACGGGGCGGGCACCGTGAAGTTCGAGGGCATCGAGCGGTGGGCCACCTTCTCCGTCACCCACCAGCCCGGCAGCGGCCTCGCCCTCGCGGGTGCGATCGCCGCCATCGCGGGCCTGGCCGGATCGCTGTTCATCCAGCGCCGCCGGATCTGGGTCCGCGCGGTGACCGGCAAGGACGGCGTGACCGTCGTCGAGATGGCGGGCCTGGGCCGCAGCGAGTCCACCAAGCTCCCGCAGGAGCTGGCGGAGCTCGCCGCCCAGCTGCACCAGCAGGCGCCCACGGCGCCTGATCCTGTTGAAGAAACCCCTGAAGGAGAGCGCGGATGACGCCGCTCGCAGCCGCAGCCAACGAGAACCTGGCTGAGATCAGCAACTACCTGATCTATTCGTCGATGGCGGTCTACATGCTCGCCTTCTTCGCGCACATCGCCGAGTGGACCTTCGGCAGCCGCAGCAAGGTGGGCCGGACGGCCGCCGCGCTGACCGGCGCCAAGGAGGCCGCGGCGGCCGGAGCGACCGCGTCCGCCCCCGCCGTGCAGGTCCGCGGCAAGGGCGGGGCCACCGCCGTCCTCGACCAGCCCAAGGTCACCACCCGCTCCGCGACCGGCGCCCGCGACGTCCCGGACGGCCCCGGCGCCGCCGGCGGCACCGTGCAGGGCGACCTGTACGGGCGGATCGCGATCTCGCTGACCGCGCTCGCCTTCCTCGTCGAGGCGGCCGGGGTGGTCGCCCGCGCCCTGTCGGTGCAGCGGGCCCCCTGGGGCAACATGTACGAGTTCTCGATCACCTTCTCCACGGTGGCCGTCGGCGCGTACCTGGTGCTGCTCGCCCTGAAGAAGAACGTCCGCTGGCTCGGCCTGATCCTGGTCACCACCGTGCTGCTGGACCTCGGTATCGCCGTCACCTGGCTCTACACCGACAGCGACCAGCTGGTCCCGGCCCTGCACTCGTACTGGCTGTGGATCCACGTCTCCACCGCGATCTTCTGCGGCGCCGTCTTCTACATCGGCGCGGCGGGCGCGGTCCTCTACCTCTTCCGCGACTCCTACGAGAGCCAGCTGGAGGCCGGCCGCACGCCGGGCAGGTTCCGCAGCTCGGTCCTGGAGCGGCTGCCCTCCGCGGCCTCCCTCGACAAGTTCTCGTACCGCATCAACGCGGCCGTCTTCCCGCTGTGGACCTTCACGATCATCGCGGGCGCGATCTGGGCCGGCGACGCCTGGGGCCGCTACTGGGGCTGGGACCCCAAGGAGGTCTGGTCCTTCGTCACCTGGGTGGCCTACGCCTGCTACCTGCACGCCCGTGCCACCGCCGGCTGGAAGGGCCGCAAGGCCGCGTACCTCGCGCTCTTCGCCTTCGCCTGCTGGATCTGGAACTACTACGGCGTGAACATCCTGCTCAGCGGCAAGCACTCGTACGCGGGCGTCTGACCGGCGGGAGTGGGACGCTGGTGGCATGACTCTCGTGAGCCATGCCACCAGCGAGCAGCGGGGCGAGGACCACTGGCTGCTCCGCTTCGAGCTGCACCTGCCGCACGCCTACGCCGCCCTGTGGCCCGCCCTGACCACGCCGGACGGGCTGCGCGGCTGGCTGGCCGCGGCGGACGTCCTGGAGCGCCGGCTCGGCGGGGCGATCACGCTGCGTTGGCTGAACACCGGGACCGTGGCGACCGGGCGGGTCACCGCCTGGGACGTGGAGCGGGTCGCGGAGTACACGGTCACCGAACACGGGCGGATCCGCTTCCACCTGGAGCCCGTCGGCACCGATTCGACCGTGATCCGGTTCGTGAACGAGCGGCGCGGTCCGGAGGAGGAGCGCCTGGACTGCCTGGCCGGCTGGCACGAGCACTTCGAGCTGCTGGACTCCGCCCTGGCCGGCCGACCGGCGGACTGGCCCGCCTGGACGGACGCCCGCCGGTCGACGCTGCGCGAGGCCTACGCCTCCCTCGCCCGGGCGTAGGCCCTTCCCGTCCCTCTCACCACACCGGGCGCAGCGGCGGCAGCGGCCCCTCCCCGTGGAAGGTGCGCACGACCTCCCCGAGCCCCGCGCGCAGGGCGGTGAGATCGGTGCCGCGGCCCAGTTCGGCCTCCAGCTCGTGCAGGATCCGGCCCGCGACGGCGAGGTGGTCGCGGGCCGCGGCGGTGAGCACGACCAGCTTGCGGCGGCCGCCCTCGGGATGCGGCTCGCGGCGGACGTAGCCGCGCTTCTCCAGGTCGTCGACGATCTGCCCGGCGGCCTGTTTGGTCACCCCGAGCCGCTCGGCGAGCTCGGTGGCGGTGGCGCCGGCGCCTTGGAGGGCCTGGAAGGCCATGCCGTGCACCGGCCGCAGGTCCGGGTATCCGGCCTCGGCGACGCGCCGGGTGAACTCCCCCAGCAGCGCCTGGAAGCCCAGGCCGAGCAGGAACAGCAGCTCGACGCCCTCGTTCTCGTCTCTCTTCACACAAATATGGTGACACAGCTGGGTCAAGCTGCTTTACTCACTCGAAGTAAAGGAGCTTTACTCGCATGTCATCGGAAGACGAGGTCCTGCCTTGCACGTGATCAGCCCTGCCCCCGAGAACGTCACCGCCACCCCCAACGCCACCATGACCGGCTTCGCCGCCCCCAGCCGCGGCAGCGCCGAGCTCAGCAGCTGGCAGGTGGTCATGCCCGCCGGCAGCACCGGCCCCGAACACTCCGTCAGCCGCGAGCAGGTGTGGACCCTGACCGCCGGCACCCTGGAGGTCACCTGCGACGGCCGCACCGAGAAGGTCACCGCCGGCCGCACCCTCGTCCTGCCCGCGGACGTGCTGCGCCGCATCCACTCCGCCGAGACCTTCGAGGCCTACGTCGTGATGCGCGCGGACGGCGTGGTCACGGTCCCCGGGGAGGAGGGCACCCGCGTACTGCCCTGGGCCCGGTAGGGGACCTGGATCCCGGTCCGGCCTAGTCCTTGTCCTTGTCCTTGTCCTTGTCCTTCTTCTCCTGCTCGTCGCGCAGCGACTTCAGGAACTCCGGGTTGTCGTCGGGCGCCACCCACTGCGTCCGGCGCGCCCGGCCACCGCCGCCCGAGGCCACCCGGTCCTTGCCCGCGAACAGCCACACGACCGGCCCCACGATGGAGAAGAGCAGGATGATGATCACCCAGACCACCTTGGGGAGGTGCTTGACCTCCGCCTCCGGCGTGTTCAGGCAATCGATGAAGGCGTAGATGGTCAGCGCGAGGATCAGCAGGAACGGCAGATAGCGCAGCACGGTGTGGGACCGACTCCCAGTCAGTGACGGGGGGCCCGCGTCAGGGCCCCGGTGACGCCTCCAGGGTAGTTGGTGACGGATACTGACCCCTATGGCTTACGACGATCTCCGCTCGCTGCTCCGGGCCCTGGAGCGGGAGGGCGACCTCAAGCGCATCAAGGCCGAAGTCGACCCGTACCTGGAGGTCGGGGAGATCGTCGACAGAGTGAACAAGGCGGGGGGCCCGGCGCTCCTCTTCGAGAACGTCAAGGGCTCGGCGATGCCGCTGGCCATGAACGTCTTCGGCACCGACCGCCGCCTCCTGAAGGCCCTCGGCCTCAAGTCGTACGGCGAGATCAGCGAGAAGATCGGCGGCCTGCTGAAGCCGGAACTCCCGCAGGGCTTCATCGGGGTCCGCGAGGCCTTCGGCAAGCTCGGCTCGATGGTTCACGTGCCGCCGAAGAAGGTGAAGGGCGATTCCGCGCCCGTCCAGGAGGTCGTCCTCACCGGCGACGACGTCGACCTCGACCAGCTCCCGGCCCTCTTCACCTGGCCCAAGGACGGCGGGTCCTTCTTCAACCTCGGCCTGACCCACACCAAGCACCCCGAGACCGGCGTGCGCAACCTCGGCCTCTACCGGCTCCAGCGCCACGACAAGCGCACCATCGGCATGCACTGGCAGATCCACAAGGACAGCCGCAACCACTACGCCGTCGCCGCGGCGAAGGGCGAACGGCTGCCGGTCGCGATCGCCTTCGGTTGCCCGCCCGCCGTGACGTACGCGTCCACCGCGCCGCTGCCGGGCGACATCGACGAGTACCTCTTCGCCGGCTTCGTCGCGGGCAAGCGGATCGAGATGGTCGACTGCAAGACGGTCCCGCTCCAGGTCCCGGCCAACGCGGAGGTCGTGATCGAGGGCTGGCTGGAGCCCGGGGAGATGCTCCCGGAGGGTCCCTTCGGTGACCACACCGGCTTCTACACCCCGCAGGAGCCCTTCCCGGCCCTGAAGATCGACTGCGTGACGATGCGCAGGCGTCCGCTCATCCAGTCGATCGTCGTCGGCCGCCCGCCGACCGAGGACGGCCCGCTCGGCCGCGCGACGGAGCGGTTCTTCCTGCCCCTGCTCAAGATCATCGTGCCGGACATCGTGGACTACCACCTCCCGGAATCGGGCGGCTTCCACAACTGCGCGATCGTCTCGATCGACAAGAAGTACCCGAAGCACGCGCAGAAGGTCATGCACGCCATCTGGGGCGCGCACATGATGTCGCTGACCAAGCTGATCATCGTGGTCGACAAGGACTGCGACGTCCACGACCTGCACGAGGTCTCCTGGCGGGCGCTGGGCAACACCGACTACTCCCGCGACCTCACCGTCGTCGAAGGACCGGTGGACCACCTGGACCACGCCTCGTACCAGCAGTTCTGGGGCGGCAAGGCCGGTATCGACGCCACCAAGAAACTGCCCGAGGAGGGCTACACCCGCGACGGCGGCTGGCCCGACATGGTCGAGTCCGACCCGGCCACCGCCGCCCTCGTGGACCGCCGCTGGAAGGAGTACGGACTGTGAGCCCGATCGCTGCGGGCGGCCCCGCCCTGTTCCTGGGCGACGACACGCCCTGCGTGGCACTGGTACGCCCCGAACTCGACGTGAACGACCCGGGGCTGCGCCTCGCGGCCGAGCAGGCCGGGGTCACCCCCGAGGAGTTCGCCGGGGAGTCCGGCGTCTGGCAGGTCATGGCCGACCGTACGGACGGCGAGGGGCGGACCTTCGAGCTGCCCGAGCTCACCGACGACGAGGCCGCGGTCTTCGCGGACGAGCTGCTGTACGCGCTGGCCGGCGCGGGCGACGCAGAACTCGAACTGGCCGACGGCATCATCGTCCTCTCCGTCACCCGCGCCGGTGACGACCGCGTCTCCCTGAGCGCCCGGGTCGTACCGCCGGCCGACTCCGAGGAGCCGGGGTCGCCGACCGGACCGCTCGACGTGGAGCTCGGCACGCTGGCGGTCGCGGAGGTCCGCGAGCACGTCGTCGAGTTCCACCGGAGCGTCGCATGACATCGGCAGCCGAAGGGGTCATCGGTCCCGGGCCCGCCGCGCCGCAGGTCGGGAAGGTCAAGGCCTTTCTGAGACTCGTGCTGATCGAGCACTCGGTCTTCGCGCTGCCCTTCGCCTACATCGCGGCGTTCACCGCGATGTTCCAGCTCGACCGGAGCGTCCACTGGGGCGTCCTGCTGCTCGTCACCATCTGCATGGTGGGACTGCGGACCTTCGCGATGGCCGCCAACCGCATCATCGACCGCGAGATCGACGCCCGTAACCCGCGCACGGCCGGCCGTGAGCTGGTCACCGGCGCGGTCTCGGTCCGCGCGGCCTGGACCGGCGCCGGGATCGCGCTCCTGGTCTTCCTCGGCTCGGCGGCACTGCTGAACCCGCTGTGCCTGGCGCTCGCGCCGGTCGCCGTGATCCCGATGGTGGTCTACCCGTACGGCAAGCGGTTCACGAACTTCCCGCACGCCATCCTGGGCCTGGCCCAGGCCATGGGCCCGGTCGGGGCCTGGCTCGCGGTCACCGGCGAGTGGTCCTGGGACGCGGTGATCCTGGGCCTGGCGGTGGGCGTGTGGATCGGCGGCTTCGACCTGATCTTCGGCTGCCAGGACGTGGCCGCCGACCGCGCGGAGGGCGTCAAGTCCGTCCCGGCCCGCTTCGGCGTCCCGGCCGCCCTCTGGGGCGCCCGCGGCGCGCACGTCGTGACCACGGTCCTGCTGGCCTGGTACGCGCTGGCCACGGACGCGGGCGTGCTGTTCTGGATCGGCCTGGCGATCGTCGTCGCCGCCTTCCTCTACGAGCACACGATCGTGAAGCCGCACGACCTGTCCCGTCTGAACCGGGCCTTCTTCACGGTCAACGGCTTCATCGGGATCGCCCTGTTCGTGTGCGCCCTGGCCGACCTGGCCGTACGGGGCCTGGCCCTCTAGGCGGCCGGGCGGCCGGGCGGCTAGGCGGCGTCCGGCGCGCGGCGCGGGAAGGCGAAGGCCGCCGCGGCGCCCGCCAGGAGGCCGAAGAGGTGGCCCTGCCAGCTGACGCCCGAGTCCGTCGGCAGGATGCCGAGGAAGATCGTGCCGCCCCAGACGGCGGCGATCACCACCGCCACCACCACGCCCAGCGGCCGCCGTTCCACGAAGCCGCGGACCAGCAGGTAGCCGAAGAGGCCGAAGATCAGGCCCGAGGCGCCCGCCGTGATGCTGTACGACGGGGAGACCAGCCAGACGCCGAGCCCGTCCACCACGGTCACCGCGACGCAGACGGCGAGGAAGCGGCGGATGCCGCTGAGGGCGGCGACGAAGCCGAGGACCAGCAGCGGGACGCTGTTGGACGCCAGATGGTCGAAGCCGAAGTGGAGGAAGGGCGCGAGCGGTATCCCCCTGAGCCCGTCCGGCTCACGGGCGATGATCCCGTACCCGTCCAGGGCGTGTCCGGTGACCAGGTCCACCAGCTCGATCAGCCACAACAGGGCCACCCAGCCGACCATCAGCTTCCCGGCCGCCTTGGCCCGGTCGAGCTGTGTCCAGCCCGCATCCACCGTCGTGCTCATCTTCTCCCCCTCACCGCGTCCCGTCACAGGAACGTCCCGACACCTTACTGAGTGCCCATCGTCGGTGGCCGGATAGTCTCGGAGGTATGACTGAGCGCAAGCGCACCCCGTGGGTGGTCGGGGTTTCCGGGGCATCCGGGACGCCGTACGCGGCGGCGGTGCTCCGCGGGCTGCTGGCCGCGGGGGAGAGTGTCGACCTGGTGGTGAGCCGCGCCTCGCGCCTCACCCTGCTGGACGAGACCGGGATCGCCTTCCGTGACGCGCACTGGCGCGAGGACCTGGCGCAGTGGCTGGGGCGCGGGGCCGACGGGAAGCCCGAGACCTTCGCGCGCCCTGAGCTGGACGACGTCCGGTACTGGGGTGCGGGGGACCTGGCGGCGGGCCCGAGTTCGGGCTCGTACCCGGTCAAGGGGATGCTCATCGTCCCCGCGTCCACGGCCTGTGTGGCGGGGGTGGCGCTCGGACTGTCGAAGGACCTGCTCCAGCGCGTGGCGAGCGTGACGCTCAAGGAGCGGCGCCGGCTGGTGGTCGCGGTGCGGGAGACCCCGCTGAACGGTCAGACGCTGCGGCATCTGGTGGCGCTGGACGAGGCGGGCGCGATCGTGCTGCCCGCCTCTCCGGCGTTCTACACGGGGGCGACGCACATCCAGGATCTGGTGGACTTCGTCGCCGGGCGGGTGCTGGACGCGGCAGGGGTGCCGCACCAGCTGTACCGCCGTTGGGAGGGGGAGCTCGGAAGCTCCCGTACTCCCCGGGAGGCAAGCGCCGGTGACTAGGCCTTCTTCTTACGGCCGAGCGGCTTGCGGGCCTTGTCGACGCGGTGGGCCGCGGCGGGCTGGTGGGCACGGGATCGGTTGGCCAGCTCCTGGAGCTCCCGCATGTGTGCGTAGGCCATCTCGATCGTGAACACGGTGAACCACTCCTGAAGATCGTCATTGATCAGCTGAAAGATTTCACAGGGTGTTGACCCTGTGTGCCTTAGATTCTATACCTAGACTTGCAGGATCGCCGAATAATGGAAGGCTCCACGTAATGGACACGGTGGACAGGCAGCTCATCCAGGCACTCCGGGAAAACGGTCGTGCCTCGTACGCGGAGCTGGGCCGTCTCGTGGGCCTCTCCGGCCCCAGCGTCACCGACCGCATCAACCGGCTCGAGACGGCCGGGGTCATCACCGGCTACCGCGCGACGGTGGACTCGCGTTCCCTCGGCCTCGGCGTCACGGCGCTGATCGGACTCTCGATGTCCGACGCCGCCGACCACGAGGACGTGGCCCGGCGGCTGCGCGACCTCAACGAGATCGAGGACTGCTGGTTCATCGCCGGCGACGACTCCTTCATGCTCAAGGTGCGCGCCAACGACGTGGACGGCCTGGAGAAGATCATCCGCAGGCTCTCCGGCACCAAGGGCGTCTCGCGCACCCGCACCACCATCGTGCTCTCCACGAAGTGGGAGAACCGGGTCGGGGAGCTGCCCGAGGAAGCCTGAGAGTACGGTTGGGCAGGGTTTGCAGGACAGGCAGACAGAGGCATCTAGAGGAGGCGACCGGTACATGGACGCTGGGCTGAAGCGTGAGCTGGAGGAGAAGGTCCGCTCCGGCGAGCGGCTGACCCGTGAGGACGGCATCGCCCTCTACGAGTCGGACGACCTGGCCTGGCTCGGTGGCCTCGCCCACGAGGTGCGCATGCGCAAGAACGGTGACGTCGTCCACTTCAACGTCAACCGGCACCTCAACATGACGAACGTGTGCACCGCCTCGTGTGCCTACTGCTCGTTCCAGCGCAAGCCGGGCGAGAAGGACGCGTACACGATGCGCATCGAGGAGGCCGTGCGCCTGGCCAAGGCCATGGAGAACGACAACCTCACCGAGCTGCACATCGTCAACGGTCTGCACCCGAACCTGCCGTGGCGCTACTACCCGCGCTCGCTCTCCGAGCTGAAGAAGGCGCTGCCGAACGTCTCGCTGAAGGCGTTCACGGCGACCGAGATCCACCACTTCGAGACGATCTCGGGGATGTCGGCCTCCGACATCCTCGACGAACTGATCGAGGCCGGCCTGGAGTCGCTCACCGGTGGCGGCGCGGAGATCTTCGACTGGGAGGTCCGCCAGCACATCGTCGACCACCGCACCCACTGGGAGGACTGGTCGCGCATCCACCGGCTCGCGCACGAGAAGGGTCTCAAGACCCCCTCGACCATGCTGTACGGGCACATCGAGGAGCCGCGCCACCGCGTGGACCACGTGCTGCGGCTGCGCGAGCTCCAGGACGAGACCGGCGGTTTCCAGGTCTTCATCCCGCTGCGCTACCAGCACGACTTCGTGGACATGCAGGACGGCAAGGTGCGCAACAAGCTCCAGGCGCGTACGACGATGGCGACCGGCGCCGAGGCGCTGAAGACCTTCGCCGTCTCGCGACTGCTCTTCGACAACGTGCCGCACGTCAAGGTCTTCTGGGTGATGCACGGTGTGCAGACCGCCCAGCTCGCGCTGCAGCACGGCGCGGACGACATGGACGGCTCGGTCGTCGAGTACAAGATCACGCACGACGCGGACAACTACGGCACCCCGAACAAGCTGGGTCGTGACGATCTGCTGGAGCTGATCCGGGAAGCGGGCTTCCGCCCGGTCGAGCGCAACACGCGCTACGAGATCATCCGCGAGTACCCCGGTCCGGACGCGGGCCTGCGCGAGACCCCGCAGGCGATGCGCGTCTGACGCGTCGATCCCGGTTCGAGCCGCCGGAAGCCCCGGTCCCCCGTGGACCGGGGCTTCCGGCGTTCCGCGTCGCGGCGGGCCGTACGGCTGGGGTGCGGAGTGCCCCGTGTCCGTTGCCCCGCCTTCCAGTAATGACTACTCTTCATCTGTGACCCTTACTTTCACCTTCGATCCGGTCGTCGATCCCGCCCTGCGTGAGGGCCTCGTCGATCTGTGGACGGATGCCTCCAACGCCGGCGGAGCCATCGGCTTCGTACCGCCCGTCACCCGCGATGACGTCCGGCCCGAGCTGATCAAGCACCTCGTCGCGCTGATCGAGGGCCGGCGCCGCCTGGTCGTGGGACGCGACCGGGACGGCCGGATCGGGGCGGCGGCGTTCCTCGCGTTCAACACGCACCGGCTGCAGCGGCACTGGATCTGGGTCTACACGGTCATGGTCCACCCCGACCTCCAGGGCCGGGGCGACGGCCGCGCGCTGATGGACGCCGTCGCCGATGCCGCGCGCACGCTCGACGGCGTCGACGCCATCCGCCTCGCCTGCCGCGGCGGTCTCGGCCTGGAGCACTTCTACGCCTCCTGCGGCTACAAGGAGGTCGGCCGCGTCCCCGGAGCCATCCGCGTGGCCCCCGGCGACGACCGCGACGACATCACGATGCTGCTGCCGCTGCACTGACGTGCGCCGGCGCCCGCCGCCGCACCCCGGAGGGCGGTGATGGGTCCCCGGCGTGCTTCACTGGACGGGCACCAGCCGCAGACCACGACGAGAGAGAAGGGGTCACCGTGTCCCTCAAGCCGAGCGCAACGATCCGCTACACCGCGATGCGCCTGGGCATCTTCGTCGGATGCCTCGTCGCCGTCGCGGGCTTCGTCCGGCTCGGCTGGGTGCCCGCAGGGCTCGGGGACGCCAACGCCGCCTGGGTCGTCCTGCTCGCCATCGTGATCTCCGCCCCCCTCTCCTTCGTCCTGCTGCGCAAGCAGCGCGACGAGATGTCCACGCAGATCTCCGGGCGCGTCGCGGGTGCGAAGGAAAAGCTCGCCGCGAACCGCAGCCAGGAGGACCGGGCGGACGACGCGGCGCGCGTGACCTCGTAACGCCACAGTTGGCTTCATCACACATCGAACCGCCCCAGTACCGGGTATACCGCCCGTAACGCTGGGGCGTTCGTGTTTTCCGGGCCTGCGCAAGAGGGCCTCGTGCGCCGTTGTCTCAAAGCGCCCCTTTGAGATTCTCAAAGGGGAAGTGTTAGCGTGTTCAACATGTTGACCACAGTTGCGCACCCCATGATCACGAGCGTTCCGCTCGTGATGCGCCTGCACGTCGACCTCTGCCGCCGCGCGTCCGCGGCCTGTTGCTGTTGAGCTGAATCGATACAGCAGCCGTCCCGGCCGGCCCTTCTGGCTGCTGCCGCACCGTTTCACCACCGCAGTACTTCCCCCCTGTCTTCGTGCGCCACCTCCGGAGAGTGTCCGTGTCCGCGACCCCCCAGGCCCCTGCCAAGGCCTCGTTCAAGTTCCCCTTCTGGGCCCAGATCGTCACCGGTCTCGCCCTCGGTGTCCTCTTCGGTTGGATAGCCCGCAGCCAGGACATCAGCTGGCTCGGCACCACCCTGGAGAAGACCGGCGACATCTTCATCCAGCTGCTGAAGCTGGCCATCGCCCCGCTCGTCTTCTTCGCGATCCTGGTGTCGATCACCAACCTGCGGAAGGTGAACAACGCGGCGCGCCTCGCCTCCCGCACCCTCCTCTGGTTCATGATCACCTCGCTGATCGCGGTCGGCATCGGCATCGCCATCGGCCTGCTGACCGACCCCGGTTCCGGCACCGGCCTCACCGCGGCCGACGGCAAGGACCCGAAGCGGACCGGCTCCTGGATCGACTTCCTCACCGGGATCGTGCCGACGGACATCGTCACGCCGTTCACCGAGCTGAAGGTCCTTCAGATCGTCTTCCTGGCCGTCGTCGCCGGTATCGCCGCCCTCCAACTGGGCGCCAAGGCCAAGCCGGTCCTCGACCTCGCCGAGTCCGCCCTGGAGCTGCTGCAGAAGGCCCTGTGGTGGGTCATCCGCCTCGCCCCGATCGGCACCATCGGCCTCATCGGCACCGCGATCGCCACGTACGGCTGGGACCTGATCGGCAAGTACGCGACCTTCACCGCCGACGTCTACATCGGCTGCGCCCTCGTGATGTTCGGCGTCTACCCGCTGCTGCTCGCGACGGTCGCCAAGGTCAGCCCGCTGCAGTTCTTCAAGGGTGCCTGGCCCGCCATCCAGCTGGCCTTCGTCTCCCGCTCCTCGGTCGGCACCATGCCGGTCACCCAGAAGGTCACCGAACGCCTCGGCGTCCCGAAGGAGTACGCCTCCTTCGCCGTCCCGTTCGGCGCCACCACCAAGATGGACGGCTGCGCCGCGATCTACCCGGCCCTCGCCGCCATCTTCATCGCGCAGATCTTCGACGTGCAGCTCGGCATCAAGGAGTACCTGCTCATCGTCTTCGTCTCGGTCATCGGCTCGGCCGCCACGGCCGGTCTGACGGGAGCCACCGTCATGCTGACGCTGACCCTGTCCACGCTGGGCCTGCCGCTCGCGGGCGTCGGCCTGCTGCTGGCGATCGACCCGATCCTGGACATGATGCGCACCGCCACCAACGTGGCCGGCCAGGCCCTGGTCCCGGTCATCGTCTCGGCCCGCGAGGGGATCCTGGACAAGGAGGCCTACGCCTCCGCCTCGGCCTCCCCGCTGGACGAGCCCGCCCCGGCCGCCGAGCAGGTCGTGGTCGCGGCCTGACCCGCCCCGCCCCGCACATCGTTCGCCGCAGCCCCCGCCCCCGACCGGGCGGGGGCTGCGGCGTCAGACCGTCTGCGCGCGGACGTAGGCGACCGTCGCCAGCAGGAACGGCAGGGCGAACCACCACCGGCCCATGGTCCGCCGGAACAGCGGGGTGATGGTGATCAGCAGTCCTACGAGGCACAGCACCAGGCAGCAGCCGGCCAGGAAGCGGACGTCCCCGCGCAGCACCTCGTCGTCGGGGTCCGGCCGCATCGACAGGGCCGTCCAGCAGGTGAACAGCGCCGGGATGTAGGAGAGGGCCAGCGGTATCCCGAGGACCCACTGCAGGCAGCCGCGGTCCTCGGGCAGGTCGATGTTCTCGCGGGGGAGCCTCATCCGCGCCTCAACCGAGCGTCGCGCCGCGGACGAACGCGATCAGTCCCAGCAGGAGGGGCGGGGCGAACCACCACGGACCCATGGCCCGGCGCACGCTCGGGGCGGCGGTGATCAGCAGGCCCAGCACGCTCAGGGACACGGAGACCATGCACAGCGCGCCGACGTTCTCGTAGCCCTGGTCGTCCCACTCGCCCTGGGGTCCGGCGAACAGGGCCCCGAACACGGCCGCCGCGTTCAGCAGGTGGATGATCCCGAGCGGAACACCCAACACCCACCGCAGGCAGCCCTGGTCCTCGGGCAGGTCGACGCTCTCGCGGGGGTACGTCATCGCATTGCGTCCTTCGCTTGGCCGAGGTTCCCGACGAAGCGGTCACCGTAGCCCTGGGCCTTGGGGAGGTCCCAGTAAGGACCCCCGTTGTAGCGGGCGGCGATCTCCCGCATCTGGGCCTCCGTCATCCGGTCGGCCGGGACGTCGGCGAGACCGCTCTCCGCCTTGATCTGGGCCAGGAAGCCGGCCGCTATGAACGCATTCTGCTTGGGGTCCTGGAGCGCCTCTTCCACCAGGGTCCGCTGGTGGTCGGTGAGGTTCGCCGGATCGTAGCCGAGCACTTCGGCGCCGCGCCGGAGCTGGATGGCGATCGGCCCGTACGAGGTCTCGTCCAGCTTGCCGCCCAGTCGCCACGGAAGGTTCTCGGGGGTGACCGGGCTCAGGCCCCAGGGGGCCGCGGCCTGTTCGCGGATCGTGCCCGTCACGTCGTCCAGCAGTCCTGGCTGGTAGCCGCCGATCTCCTGCCAGGCCACGCCCGCGACCAGCTCCTCCGGCAGACCCGCGTTCTTGGCCGCCGCCCGCAGGACCTCCTTGTTCTGGGAGATCCAGTCCGCGTGCATGCCGTCCGTGACCAGGGGGACCCAGTAGTTGTCGGCGGCGTCCGGCAGCCCGGCGACCCGCATCCGGATGTCGCGGAGCTGCGGGGAGACCGGGGTGTCCGGCCCCACCGGGCCGGTCATGTCCTTCTTCGGTCCGCTGCCCGGCAGATGGGTGAGCGGGTCGGCGCGGGCCTCGGCCGCCTCGCGGCGGATGTCGGCCATGGCCGCGTAGAGGTCGACCCCGCCCCCGCCGCCCTTCAGCCGGAACTCGGGCAGCAGCTCGTACGCCTGCTTCAGCGCGTGGACGCACACGCTGCGCGCCTCCTGCTCGACGGTCTTCGCCAGCCGGAAGTTGCCGCCCGCGTCGTCGTGGAGGCGGTCGGCCTCGTCGCGGATGTCGTCCACGTCCATGGTGAGCTCGGCGAGACCGTCGAGGAAGCCGGTCGTCGCCCGCATGTCCTCCCACTGGCGCATCGGCTCCGCCTCCTGAGCCGTGCGCGTGACCGCGGTGCCCTTCGTGGCGATCAGGGAGGCGAGCTTCCGCTCGGAGCCCTTGCCGTTCGCGTAGTGGGACTTGGCGGTCGTCAGGGCCGCCGCGTACGCGTGCAGGGCGCTCGCGGCCTTGTCGTACCCCTCGGCGATGTGCTGCACGAGTTGCCGCGCCTCGGACAGGCGCGAGGTGTAGGTGTGGCTCCCGTCGCTCTGCCATCGGGTACCGGTCTCGGCACGCCGGGCGGGCTCCTCGACCTGTACGAGCAGCTCGCGCAGGCGCTTGAACTCGGCGGCGTTGCGCTCCACCAGGGCCGGGTTGCACTCCTCCAGGAACTCGACGTCCTTGCGGTGGCTGAGCCCGCTCATTTGGCCTCCGGCTTCACGTACCGACCCGATTCGAGGAGGCCCGCGAGGAAGGACCGGGCGGTGTCGTCGTCGACCTGGGCGAAGCCGGTGCCGGCCGTCTTCAGGCGGGTGGCCAGGGCGGCGAGCAGGCCGATCGTGTCCTTGAACTGGTCGTCGGCGAACCGGGCGAAGCGCAGGACCTGCGTGGAGACGTCGGCGTGGGCGCGCGGTGCGCGGGCCATCGTGCTCGCGTCTCCGTCGGGCCGGCCCTCGTGGAGGAGGGCGGCGATCTCGATCAGCAGGTTGGCGTTGCCGTTGATGGAGGCGGCGCCGGCCTCCAGACTGCCGGCGGGGCTCCCCGGCACACTGCCGTCCGCGGGCGCGTGGTCGAGGCGCATGGCGGGTGACTGCTGTGCGAGGACGGCGGCCTTGTGCTGGGCCCATTCCGCGTCGAACGACATGTATCCCCTGGATAGTTGATAACTGGACATGGCCAGAATCAGCTGGTCATGTCCATGCTAATACGGGGATTTCCGCATCCGGAACCTCGCGGTGCCGATATGGACCGGAGACGCGGTAGGTGGTCGTCCGGTTCCGCAACGGGCCGCGGGGGTGGGCCTGTAGTCGCTCCGCGGCGATCGACCGACGGGGGGCGGAGGTCTGATGGGGGTACGGGAGATGCGCGCGGCGGCGCGGAGGCTCGGAGCGCGTGCTCCGGCCCGTCGATCGACCCCGGGCCTGCTCGGACCGGATCGCGGCGGGCCGCGACGCGGCCCGAGGCGCTGTGCGGGAGACGGCCCCCGGGCCGGGTCGCGGGGGGCCGCGATCCGGCGTGCTCGGACGCGTAAAGAACCAAAGAACCGGGAGAAAGAACCAACCGACCCCACCCCACCGCGGCGCGGGCGGGCCCGCTTCGCTCGGTCGGGTGAATCGTGCCAACTCAACTGGATTTCCTACTGGTTCGCGGGCATATGCTCGCCCCGACAACCGTAGAAATGAGACGGCCCCCGACGGGACGGCGAATCCCGGCGAGGGCCTGACCATCGTAGGAAGTAAGCAGCTTCCCCATGGCTCTTGGAAACCCTAGCGCGCCCTCGCGCGTCCCGTGCCCGGATCGGGCCGCGACCCCCCGATCCGGTGTCGTCCACGTCAACACGCGGCACGCGAGTCACTACACGGTGGTGGGCAACCACCTCCTCCAGCACCAGGCGCTGTCGGCGACGGCGATCGGGATCGCGGCGTACATCCAGTCGCTGCCGGAGGGCACCCCGATCGGCATCAAGGTCCTCGCGGCGCGGTTCCCCGAAGGGGAGATCCGGATCGGTTCCGCCCTGCGGGAGCTGGAGACCCACGGCTACCTGGAGCGGCGGCGCGAACGACTGGCGACCGGGCGGGTGGTGACCCGGACGTACTCGTACAACAAGCCGGGATCCACCGCCCCGACCGAGGCTCCGCTTCCACCTCCGCCCCCGGACCGGTCCGCCACCCCGGAGCCGCAGCCGGAGCCGCAGCCGGAGCCGGAACCGGAGCCGCAGCCGGAACCGGAGCTGCGGCCGGAACCCGCCGGCCCGCCGGCGGCCGTGTCCGCCCCGGACCCCGGCGCGCTCGAACTCCTCGCCGGGCTGCGGCGTCACGACCCGCGGCTCCTGCTCTCGGAGCGCGACGTACGGCGGCTCGCGCCGGACGTGTCGGCCTGGCTGGAGCGCGGGGTCACCCCCGACGCGGTCACCAGGGCCCTGTCCGCGGACCTCCCCGCGCAGATGCGGCGCCCCGCGTCCGTCCTCGCGTACCGCCTCACCGCACTGCTCCCACCCCACCTGCCCCCGGCCCCGCCGCCCCCGGAGACCCGGGACATCAGACGGCCGGACCCCTTGCAGAACTGCACCGGCTGCGACCGGGCCTTCCGCGCCCCCCGCCCCGGCCGTTGCCGGTACTGCCCGCCGGAGGAAGGCGCGGCGGCGTGAGCGGCGGGCACGGCCTCGCCGGGTCGGTCAGGAGCCGGCGGCGCGGATCGAGCCGGTGCTCGGGCCGTTGGGGTCGCCGACGAAGCAGGTGACTTCGCGATCGCCGAGGAGCCAGCTGGCGGCCTGCGGGTAGTAGTAGTAGACCTCCAGCTTCTCCGAGACCTTGGGGTTGTCGCCCACGTACGAGGTGAGCGCGTTGCCGCTGCACTTCTCCTCGGCGGACTTGGTGACCTTCTCGTTGCCCGGGTACGTTCCGGCGTCCAGCTTGAAGACCGCGTACGCCTCGCCCTTGTGCGGCTGGGCGCAGGGCACGATGGTCACCGAGCGGGCGGCCTGGGTGCCGCCCTCGTCGCCGTACTGGGCCAGATCGTCCTTCGTGTTGAAGCAGTCGCCCTTGCGGATCTCGGTCAAGCCGCTGGAGGCCGGTCGGGTGGCGGCCGGCGCGGTGGCGGTCGGTCCGGTGACCTGGCCGGTGGTGTCGCGCTTCGTCGGGGCGTCGTCGTCCAGCGATCCCGTGAGGCCGAGGATCAGGAAGGTCCCGTAGAACACGATGACCAGGCTGTGGATGACGATCGCCGCGATGGCGAGGCCCTTGCCCTTCTCACCGCGGGACTTGATCTGGGAGAGGGCGATGATGCCGAGGATGATGGGGACCAGCGGGATTCCGCAGACGAGCGCCATGACGAACCCGACGATGGCCAGGGTGTTGGTCTTCTGCGGCTGCGGGGGGTACCAGCCCTGCGGCGCACCGCCGTAGGGCGGGGGGACGGGCTGACCAGGCTGGCCGTACGGGCCGGGCCGGCCGTACGGGCCCGGGGACGACGGAGGCTGCGGTGGTATGGACATGCGTGTGGAGCTCCTTGCTCAGAGGGTGAGACGCAACGAACGGTCCGGCAGTCGCAACGCACCGACGCATTCCTGCCCGTGGCCTTTACGTCGCCCCTACGCTACCTTCCGCCGCCGACAGCCCGCGGGCTGCCCGCCCCGTGATCCCACCCAAGACACCACCTGGACGCTGGGACATGTTTGTGAGCGGGAGAGCCATGTCGCGTCCCAGCGGGGCCGGATTGACTGGTCACATGACGAAGACGAAGAAAAACACCGCGAACACCGCGAACGACACGACGGCCGAGCCGATCCTGGTCCTGGGCAGCACCGGCAAGACCGGGAGCCGCGTGGCCGCCCAGCTGCGGCAGCGCGGGTACGAGGTCCGGGGCGCCTCCCGCAAGGGGCCGGTCACCTTCGACTGGAACGACGAGAACACCTGGGAGCAGGTGCTGGAGGGGGCCGGCGCGGCCTACCTGGTCGACTCGCAGCTCCCCGACGCCGCCGAGACGATGCGCTCCTTCTCCAAGCTGGCCGTGGCCTCCGGTGTGGAGCGGCTGGTGCTGCTGTCCGCCCGCGACTGGGTGGTGCCGGAGGGCGAGGAGAAGCTCCCCTGCGAGCGTGCGGTCCGCGAGTCCGGGGCGCGGTGGACCATCCTCAAGCCGTCCTGGTTCTTCCAGAACTTCAGCGAGGACCCGTTCATCCGGGCGCAGGTCCAGGGCGGCGAGGTCGTGATGTCGGCCGGTGCCGGCGTCGAGCCGTTCATCGACGCCGAGGACATCGCCGCGGTCGCGGTGGCCGCCCTCACCGAGGAGGGGCACGGCGGGCAGGCCTACGAGCTGTCCGGCCCGCGGCTGCTGAGCCTGGACTCCGTGGTCGACGAGATCGCCCGGGCCACCGGCCGGGTGGTCACCTACCGTCCGCTCCCGCCCGGGGAGTTCGCGGCCTACGCCGGGGGCCACGGTGTGCCGGAGGAGTTCGTCGGCCTGCTGAACATGCTCTACGGGTGGATCGCCGAGGGCCGCTTCGCCACCCTCGCCGACGGTGTGCAGCGGGTGCTCGGCCGGGAGCCCCGCGACTTCGGGGACTACGTGCGGACGGCTGCCGCGTCCGGGGTGTGGGGCGGTGGCGGTGGCGTGGAGCGTCGGTGAAGAACGGCTCCAGGGGCTGGTCGGAGCGGGTTACCCCTACGTAAATTACCGGCGGTAACCCTCGCACCGAGCCAAGGAGAGTGCGCCGTGGGAGCCGAGCTGAGGCCGGTCGGGGCCGTAGAACCGGTCGAACCCGTCAAGACCGTGATCGACGGAGTGGTCCGCGAGGTCCGGGTGCCCGCGCTGGTGGGCCCCCCGGACCGAGGATCCCTCGGGGACATCCCCTTCCACAACGCCCGGGAGGCCCCGAGGGAAGCGGTGCTCGCCCGCAAGGACCGGGACGGCGTCTGGCACGACGTCTCGGCCGCGCAGTTCGCGGCCGAGGTGCTCGCCGTGGCCAAGGGCCTGATCGCCGAAGGACTCCGGGAGGGCGACCGGCTCGCCATCATGGCCCGCACGACCTACGAGTGGACCCTGCTCGACTTCGCCGGCTGGGCCGCCGGCCTGGTCACCGTACCGATCTACCCCACCTCCTCCGCCCTTCAGGCACGCTGGATCATCCAGGACTCCGGGGCCGTGGCCTGCGCCGTCGAGGACACCGCCCAGGCCCGGCTCATCAGCGGCGAACGCGGCAACCTGCCCTGGCTGACCCACCTGTGGGAATTCGACACCGGCGCGTTGGCCCGGCTGGTCAAGGCCGGGGAGCGCATCCCCGACGCGGTGGTGCACCACCGGCGGGGCGCCCGCACACCGGACTCCGTCGCCACCCTCATCTACACCTCCGGCACCACCGGGCAGCCCAAGGGATGCGTGATCACCCACGCGAACTTCTTCGCCCAGGTGGACAACGCGGTGGAGCTGCTGCACCCCGTCTTCAGATCCGTCAGCAAGGACCCCGCCTCCACCCTGCTGTTCCTGCCGCTCAGCCACGTCTTCGGGCGGATGGTGGCCGTCGGCTGCATGCGGGCCCGCGTCAAACTCGGGCACGCGCCCAGCATCCGTACCGAGGACCTCCTCGCCGACCTCGCCGGCTTCCGGCCCACCTTCCTCCTGGCCATCCCCTACGTGCTGGAGAAGGTCTACAACACCGCCCGCGCCACCGCCGAGAAGATGGGCCGGGCCTCCTCCTTCGACCGGGCCGCCCGTATCGCGCAGCGCTTCGCCGAGATCGCCGAGGACAAGACCCCCGGGCTCGTCCTGCGCCTCGCCCGGTCCGTCTACGACCCCCTCGTCTACCGGCGCATCCGGGCCGCGCTCGGCGGCCGCGTCCGCTACGTCCTGAGCGGCGGATCACCGCTGGGCCGACGGCTCGCCGCCTTCTACACCGGCGCCGGCATCGAGGTCTTCGAGGGCTACGGGCTGACCGAGACCACCGGCGCCAGCACCGTGACCCCGCCGCTGCGGCCCCGCCTCGGCACCGTCGGCTGGCCGCTGCCGGGCACCGCCGTACGGATCGCCGACGACGGTGAGGTGCTGCTCGGCGGCCGCCACGTCTTCGCCGGCTACTGGAACGCCGCGCACGCGGCCCCGTACGGGAGCTGGCTGGCCACCGGCGACATCGGCGAGCTCGACGCCGACGGGTACCTGACCATCACCGGCCGCAAGAAGGAGATGATCATCACCTCCGGCGGCAAGAACGTGGCTCCGGCACCGCTGGAGGACTGGCTGCGGGCCCATCCGCTGGTCGGTCAGTGCATGGTCGTCGGCGACAACCGGCCCTACATCACCGCGCTGATCACCCTCGAACCCGACGGGCTGCAGCACTGGCGCCAGATGCACAAGAAGCAGAACATGCCGATGCGCGACCTCGTGCGGGACGGGGAACTGCGGGCGGACCTCCAACGGGCGGTGGACGAGGCGAACCGGCTGGTCTCACGGGCCGAGTCGATCCGCCGCTTCACCGTCCTGGCCGCCGATTTCACCGAGGCGCGCGGCCACCTGACCCCGTCCCTGAAGCTCCGGCGGGGAGCGATCGCCCGGGACTACGCGGACCGGATCCAGGAGCTGTACCGGGGGCCGCGGGAGGACTGATCGGGCCCGGGGCCGGGGCCGGGCGGGGCCCCGCGCACTGGGCGGGCGGGCCCCGCGGCCCCGGTCTATGGTGGGCAGATGGGTCCGGGGGGCCGCCCGAGGAGGGCGCAGTGCACCGTTCCCGAGTCCGTACGGTCATAGCCACCGGCGCGGCCGCCGGCGCGCTGCTCCTGGCCTCGCTGGGGGCCGCCCCGCCGCCCACGCCCACGACCACCTCGAGCCCGACCCGTAGCCCCACCCCCGCGCCCACCACCCCTGCGCCCAACGGCGACGACGACCCCCTGGCGCGGTTCCACACCCAGCGCGTCCCCTGGGGCGAATGCCCCGACAAACCGGTCCCCGCCGAGATGCGGTGCGCCGTCGTGGAGGTCCCGCTCGACTACGCGGCCCCGGGCAAGGGCACGGTCGAGGTGGCCCTGGGCCGGATCCCGGCCACCGACCCGGACCGGCGCATCGGCTCGCTCCTGATCAACTTCGGCGGCCCCGGCGCCTCGGGCATGGCCGGCCTCGCCGCCGACCCCAAGTCGTTCGCCGACCTCGGCGAACGCTACGACCTCATCGGCTTCGACCCCCGCGGCGTGGGCCACAGCGACCCCGTCTCCTGCGCCGGCTCCCGGGAGCCCGAGATCGACCCGAACGCCGACACCGCCGCGGTCCTCGCCGCCATGCGGGACGCCGTCGACCGGTGCCGACGCGCCTCCGGCCCGGTCCTCGCGCACATCGGAACCGTCGACGTGGCCCGGGACATGGACGTGATCCGCCGCGTCCTCGGGGACGAGAAGCTCAACTACCTCGGCTTCTCCTACGGCAGCCGGCTCGGAGCCGTGTACGCCGCCCAGTTCCCCCGGACCACCGGCCGCATGGTCCTGGACGGCATCGACACCCTCACCGAACCGATGACCGAGCAGGCCCTCGTGTCGGCCCGGGCCCAGCAACGGGCCCTGGACAACTTCCTGACCTGGTGCGCCCATCAGACCGACTGCGTCTACGGGACGAACACCCGTACCGCCAAGGAGAAGGTGGCCGCCCTCGTGGAGCGGCTCGACCAGGAGCCGCTGGTCGGGCGGGACGGCACGAACCTGACCGGCTTCGCCGCCTCCCTCGCGATCGGCCAGGCCCTGTACTCACCGAGCGCGTGGCCCCTGCTCGCCAAGTCGCTGGCCCTGGCGGAGACCAAGAAGGACCCGGCCGGACTGCTGGCTCTGCTCGGTCTGGGGGAGTCGCCGGACCCGACGAACCCGACGGAGCCGACCGACCCGCCGGACCCGACCGAACCGGCCACGCCGACCGACCCGCCGGCGTCACCGGACGCGGCGCGGGGCGACGGATTCGGACCGGTGCCCGCCGACAACGGCGCCGCCGCCCTCGCCGCCGTGTCCTGCGCCGACGACCCCGACCGGTCGATCGACAAGGCCACCCCGGCCGCCCTGGAGAAGGAGTTCAGCGAACTGGGGGACGAGTTCCTCAAGGTCTCCAAGGTGTTCGGGCCGCGGCAGCTGGTGACCGTGCTCGCGTGCTACGGATGGCCCGCCGGCACCGACTTCATCCGGAAGATCGACCACCCCGGGGCACCGCCGATGCTGCTGGTCGGCACCCGCGGCGACCCGGCGACGCCGTACGAGTGGACGGAGGAGACGGCCGAACGGCTGGGCTCGGCGGTGATCGTGGACCACAAGGGCGACGGGCACACCGGCTTCGCCGGCTCGCGCTGCGTACGTGAGTACATCAACGAGTTCCTCCTCTACGGGCGGCTGCCGTCCGGGACCCGGTCCTGCCCGGCCGGAGAGTGAACCGGCCGCACCGACCGCACCGACCGCACCGGCCCCGGCCCCGGCGGCAACCGTGCCCGCCCTCTCAGCAGTTGGCGTGCGTCGGACGCCCGGCGAAGCGGTCCGCCAGCCAGTTCCCGGCCGCCAGGGAGTGCGTGATCACGCCGCTGACGTGCTCACCGACCCAGACGGTGTCGAACTCGACGTTCGCGCCCCGCGCGCACCAGTCGGAGCGCAGCCGGCGGCCCACCCCGTACGGGATCAACTCGTCGCCGAGCGCGTGGTACTGGTACACCGGCGCGGCCGGGGCCGTCCCCCCCGAGCCGGCTCCGGTTCAGCGCGGCCTGCCAGTCCGGTCGCGCGAGCGGGTCGCGCGTGGTGAGGTCGGAGATCCCCTGTGCGGCGGCGGGGCATAGCGGAAGGCGGCGTGCGCGAGCGGGATGCGCCGCCCCACCAGCCAGCTGCTCAGCCGGTGCCAGATCGCGAGCACGCACTCGGTGAGGAAGCGGTCCTCGTCCCGGGCGAAGTCGTTGCGGACCGCGAACCAAGCCTCCGAGCCCACGACTTCGAGCGCGAGCTCCGGCCCGCCGGGGAAGAGCCCGTAGAAGGCGGCGGCACGCTCCATGGCCGCGCCCAGATCGCGGCAGCCGAGCGAGGCGTGACACATCATCGCGAAGGTGCCCGGGCGGCTCGGGACCTGGCCGAGGGCCAGGAACTCGTCCTGCGTGATCCGGTACAGCGCCCGGAAGAGCCGGGCGAACTGCGCGGGCGTGACGCGCGCCCGGTCGTCGCCCAGCAGCAGCGGCGGGATCTGCGCCTCCTGGAGCAGCGGCACGGTGTCGATGCCACTGCGGCGGGCCCCGGCGAGCAGGGCACGCACATGGTGCACGGTGACCGTCCGCCTCCCCATGGATCCGAGTCCGATCAACCACCCGGCGGCGGTGCGCCACGGGACGGTGGGCCACCCGATCGCGGGCTGCGAGGTGCGGATCGCGGACGACGGGGAGGTGCTGGCGCGCGGGGCGATGGTGTTCCCGGGCTACCACGCGAACGAGGCCGCGACCGCCGAGGCACTGGACCCGGACGGCTGGCTCCACACCGGCGACCTGGGCGAACTGGACGCCGACGGCCATCTCCGCATCACCGGCCGCAAGAAGGAGCTGATCATCACCTCCGCCGGGAAGAACATCACCCCGACGGAGGTCGAATTCGCCGTCCAGCGCTCCCGCTACGTCTCCCGCGCGGTCCTGATCGGAGACCGCCGCCCGTACGCGGTCGCCCTGATCACCCTGGACGCGGAGGAGATCACGGCCTGGGCGGCCCGCGAGGCCCTCGACCTGGGCCCCACCCCCACCACGCACCCGGCGGTGCACGCCCTCGTCGAAGCGGCGGTCACGGAAGCCAACACCACGGTCTCCCGCCCGTCCCGCATCCGCGCCTTCCACGTCCTCCCGCAGGACTTCACCCCGGAGGCGGGCACCCTGACGCCGTCGCTGAAGCTCCGCCGGGGCGTGGTGGCGGAGCGGTACGCGAGGGAGATCGCGGGGTTGTACGGGGAATGAGGGCGCGGGGGCCTCGGGGCACCGGCCCGACCCGGACACCCCCGCGTCGCCGCCCCTCCCCGTGGGTATTCGCCTTCCAAGGGATCGAGGGGGCGGGGTGTGGTGGGGCGTGCTGGTCGGGTGTGGGGGCGGGGGGTTGCCGGGGCCGGGGCCGTGGTGATCCTCGGTCTCGCCGCGTGGCTGACGTGGCTGCTGCCCGGGCCGCAGATGGCCGCCGTGCTCGGGTACGGACCCGTCGACGGGGTCGTCTCCGTCCAGGAGTGCTACGAGGCGAGCGACGCCGAGGGCTATGCGACCGGTACCGACTGCACCGGCCGCTACACCCCCCGGCGGTCGGACGGGCCGCCCCGCGACATCGTTCTGGACACGGCCGCCGACGACTACCGGCCCGGCACCCGGGTGGAGGTCAGGACGGCGCGGGGGCGGGCGTACGAACTGTCGGGCGGCGCCGTGTTCCGCTTCGGCAGCGTCATCGGCCTGCTGCTGGTGCCGTTCCTGGTCCTGGCGGCCTGGTTGTTCGCCTGCGCGCGCCACGGCAGGGTGGCGGACGGCGAAGGCTATGTCTTCGTGGCCCTGGCGGGCCTGGTCATCGCCGTGGTGCCGGCCGCCGTCGCCGGGATCCTGGTCGAGATCGGCATGCTGATCTTCTGATCGGCGCCGCCCCGCTCCCCTAGCTCTTGGCGATCGGGCGGTAGGTGCACACGTGCACACCGGCCGGGCTGATCGCCGTGGAGACCAGTTCGAGCGTGTGCAGCCCGCCGTCGGTCGGGAAGATCGACTTACCGCCGCCGAGCAGTACCGGCATGACCATCAGCCGGAGTTCGTCGACGAGGCCCTCGCTCAGCAGGGTGCGTACGAGGGTGGGGCTGCCCGTGACCACCAGGTCGCCGCCTTCGGTCTCGCGCAGCTCCCGGAGACGGGCGACGGCCTTGTCGCCGGCGATGCGCGTGGTGTTGTTCCACGTCAGGTCGCCCTCGCCCAGGGTCTGGGAGACGACGTACTTGGGGATGGAGTTCATCCGGTCGGCGAACGGGTCGCCCGCCCGGTCGGGCCAGGCCGCGGCCATGGTCTGCCAGGTGCGGCGCCCGAACAGCAGGGCCTCGGCGTTCTCCATCGCCTCGGTGAAGGAGCCGCCGACCACCTCCGGGTCGAAGAACGGGTGCGACCAGCCGCCGTGGGCGAAGCCGCCGTCGTCGTCCTCGCCCTGGCCGCCCGGGGCCTGTACGACGCCGTCCAGGCTGATGAACTCGGTGATGACGATGCGCATGGGGTCGTTCCTCTGCCTCGGTCCGGGGTGTACGGAGGGGAGACCGTCGTGCTCCCCGGAACTCATCGCGCCCGGCCGAGCCTTGCCGAGTGATCCGGGTCACATCATCGGTGACTCCCGGGCACCGTACTCGGCGGCGGCGGGTTCCGTGGGTACCTTCGGCCGCCGACGCGACCGGCGGGAGATGGTAGAAAAGGGCCGCCAAGGGGTGATTCGGGCGAGGGTGTCGGACGTCTGTCCATTCGGTCATGAGACCTGGGTGAAGTCGAGACGAATGGTGCGTCACATCTCGCGAAGGGACGGCGAGTCGGGGGCGAATACCTGATAGACAGTGGATATTCACGGCTGGACCAGCCGTATACATTTGACGGCTCCTTGGGGGGATCGCCGCACTGTGAAGCCGCTTCACCGCCACCTCGTCAACACCTCGCGCAAGGTCCTGTGCACGGCCGCGCTCGCGGCCAGCCTGACCACCGCCGCGGTCGTGACCAGTCCGTCGACCGCAGACGCGGGAGAGTCCGAGCCCACTCCGGACAGTCCGCAGGCCGCCGACCGCGGTGACGCCCGGCTGGATCTGCCCGACATCGTCGCCGACCCGCCGCCCACCGGGGTGGGGGCTCCGGAGGGGGCCAGTGGGATACCCGCGACCGCCCTCGACGCCTATCACCGTGCCGAGCTGTCGGTGGCTGCCGCGCTCCCCAACTGCAAGCTGCCCTGGCAGCTGCTCGCGGGCATCGGCCGGGTGGAGTCCGTCCACGCCTCGGGCTACGGGCTCAAGGCGGACGGTTACACCGAGAAGCCCATCCGCGGTCCCCGCCTCGACGGCAACGGCTACGCGGAGATCCGGGACACGGACAAGGGCGAGTGGGACGCGGACGCGGTGTACGACCGGGCCGTCGGCCCGATGCAGTTCATCCCGTCCACCTGGACCAAGTGGGGCGCCGACGGCAACGGCGACGCCAAGCGGGACCCGAACAACATCTACGACGCGGCGCTGGGCGCGGGCCTCTACCTGTGCGCGGGTGACCGCGACCTGTCGAACGAGGCCAAGCTCGACCAGGCGATCCTCAGCTACAACGACTCTCGCGAGTACGTGAACACCGTGCTCGGCTTCATGCGCCAGTACCAGGCCGGCGTCGGCGAGGTGGCGAACCCGCCCGTCGGGGACTATCCGACGCAGCCGCCCGGCACCCTGCCCACCCCGCAGGTGCCGGTCACCCCGTCGAATCCGGTGACGCCGACCCCGACCCCCAAGCCGACCCCCACGCCGACGCCGAAGCCCACGCCGACCCCGACCCCGGAGCAGCCGAAGCCCACCACGCCGCGCCTGGCGTCGCTGACGGTCCTCGACGGTCCCGGCCTCACGGCCGAGGCCGGCGCCACCTTCGCGGAGGTTCCCCGGGTCAAGGTGCTCCTCGGCGACGGCAAGCCCGCCGTCAACCAGGAGGTGGTCTTCGCGGTCGAGAAGGACACCACCGGCGGCACCCGCTTCGGGACCGCGGACTCCCTGGTGGTCAAGGCGGGCGCCGACGGCATCGCCGCCGCACCCGGGCTCAAGGCGGGCTCCAAGGCCGGCACCTTCACCTTGCGGGCCTCGGCCTACGACCCGCAGGGCGGGTTCACCGTGAACTTCGACGGCAAGGTCACCGTGACGGTCGCCGACAAGCTGGCCCGTGCGGACGGCGCGAAGGTGCCGGAGGCGGTCGCCGGTAAGAGCTTCACCGGCGTGGAGGTCTTCGCGACGGCCGCCGGGAAGCCCGTCGCGGGTACCGAGGCCATCGCCGACCTGGTCGTGAAGGACAAGGACGGCGCGTGGGTCCCGGTGGACCCGGAGACGGCGAAGGCCCCGTTCTTCAAGGACGAGGCCGGGAAGCCGGTCTTCGGTCGGCTGCTGGCCAAGTCCGCGGCCGACGGCAAGATCGTCCTGCCGGAGCTGTTCACCACGGACGTGGCCCCGGGCCCCTACTTCGTGCGCCTGACGACCAAGGAGAAGGTGACCTTCGTCCTGGAGCTCAAGGTCACCGCTCCGGCCACGAGCCCGACCACACCGACGACGCCGACCCCGACCCCGGACCCGGTTCCGGTTCCGGCGAAGGACCCGGTCCCCGCGAAGGACCCGGCCCGCCCCTGAGGCCCGTACGCCAGTGGCCCCTCTCCACCCCGCCGGGGGGAGGGGGAAAGGCAGGAGCCCTGCCTGATCTGCTCGCGCAGAGGGGACAGGGCTCCTTGGGTACTGCTTTTCCAACCCGCGATTTAGGTTGGCCCAGGCGACTAGGCCGGGGTGACGTTCTCCGCCTGCGGGCCCTTCGGACCCTGCGTGACGTCGAAGTTCACCGTCTGGTTCTCCTCGAGGGAGCGGAAGCCAGAGGCGTTGATCGCGGAGTAGTGGACGAAGACATCCGGGCCGCCGCCGTCCTGGGCGATGAAGCCGAAGCCCTTTTCAGCGTTGAACCACTTCACGGTTCCGGTAGCCATGAGCCCTCCTATGGGCCAAAGGGTCGCCCTGCTCCAGAACCTGCTAAGAAGTCTGAAAACTACAAAAGCCTGCGGGTCACATTCTCCGCAGGCCTCGTACTGCAAGGGAAACCAAACTGCAACTTGCGTCGAGCCTAGCACGCACCCTGCGGCGGAGACCAGAGGGAAAGATCACGTCACCCGGACGTTTGAGACCCGCCGCAAGGCTGACGCTGAGAGGGGGGCTAGTCTCGCGATGTGGACGCCTATCGCAGCCGGCCCCGTGTCGGCCACATTCAGTTCCTGAACTGCCTGCCCCTCTACTGGGGGCTGGCCAGAACCGGCACTCTGCTGGACCTGGAGCTGACCAAGGACTCCCCCGAGAAACTCAGTGAGCGCCTCGTCCAGGGCGACCTGGACATCGCCCCGATCACCCTCGTGGAGTTCCTCCGCAACGCCGACCAGCTCGTCGCCTTCCCCGACATCGCCGTCGGCTGCGACGGTCCGGTGATGTCCTGCGTGATCGTCTCGCAGGTCCCCCTGGAGCAGCTCGACGGAGCTCGCGTCGCACTCGGCTCCACCTCTCGTACGTCCGTACGCCTCGCTCAGCTGCTGCTTTCCGAGCAGTACGGGGTACGACCCGACTACTACACCTGCCCGCCCGACCTGAGCGTGATGATGCAGGAGGCGGACGCGGCCGTACTGATCGGGGACGCCGCGCTGCGGGCCTCCCTGCACGACGCGCCCCGGCTCGGGCTGACCGTGCACGACCTGGGCCACATGTGGAAGGAGTGGACCGGGCTGCCGTTCGTCTTCGCCGTCTGGGCCGCCCGCAAGGACTACCTCGCCCGCGAGCCCGCCGTCGTGCGGGAGGTCCACGAGGCCTTCCTCTCCTCCCGGGACGTGTCCCTGGAGGAGGTCACCAAGGTGGCCGAGCAGGCGGCCCGCTGGGAGGCCTTCGACGCGGAGCTGCTGGAGCGGTACTTCACGACGCTCGACTTCCGCTTCGGTCCCGATCAGCTGGCCGGCGTACGTGAATTCGCGCGCCGTACGGGAGCGACGACGGGGTATCCCGCGGATGTCGCCGTGGAGCTGCTGAGCACGGTGGTCCAGGAGTGCTGAGCGGGTTTACCCGGGGGTAGTCCAAAGGTCGGACGGTCGAATGTGCGGTTTACCGGGAATTCCCGCCCTTTTTGCATTTCTCGGCTCGGTGTGGAAATACAAAAGGGTGACCGTGCTCCGCCCCCACCCCACCCCGACACTAGGCTGCTGCTCGGCCGGGCGGCACAAGGCGCCCGGGATCACGGGGAATTGGGGGACGCGATGCAGCCGCTCGAAGCCGGTGAGCCGCGCACCATCGGCGCCTACCGGCTGCTCGGCCGGCTCGGCGCGGGTGGCATGGGCCGGGTCTACCTGGGGCGCAGCGCGGGCGGCCGGACCGTCGCCGTCAAGATCGTGCACCCGCATTTCGCCTCCGACGAGGAGTTCCGGGCCCGGTTCCGCCGTGAGGTGGAGGCGGCCCGCCGGGTGGGCGGGGAGTGGACCGCGCCGGTGCTGGACGCGGATCCCGAGGCTCCGGTGCCGTGGGTGGCCACCGGGTACGTGGCCGGGCCCTCCTTGGACCGCGCGCTGGCCGCGCACGGCCCGCTCCCCGAGACCTCGGTACGGGCCATCGGCGCGGGGCTGGCCCGCGCCCTGGTGGCCGTGCACGGCCTGGGCCTCGTGCACCGGGACGTGAAGCCGTCGAACGTGATGCTCACCCTGGACGGGCCGCGGTTGATCGACTTCGGGATCGCGCGGGCCACGGACGGCACCGCCTCCCTCACCTCCACCGGGGTCTCCATCGGCTCGCCCGGCTACATGTCGCCCGAGCAGATCCTCGGCAAGGGGGTCACCGCGGCGGCCGACGTGTTCTCGCTCGGCGCGGTGATGGCCTTCGCGGCGACCGGGCGGCCGCCCTTCAGCGGGGACAACTCCGCGACCCTCCTCTACAAGGTGGTCCACGAGCCGCCGGAGCTCGGCGCGCTCCCGGCCGGGGAGCTGCGCGAGCTGATCGAGGCATGCCTGGCCAAGACGGCCGCCGAGCGGCCGGCCCCCGAGGCGGTCGCGGCGGCCCTGGGCGGGGCGCTGGGCGCCCCCGGCTGGCTGCCCGGACCGCTGGTGGAGGAGGCCAGCCGGGCCGCGGTGGCGCTGCTCGACCTGGACGCGGACACCTCCGGCGGCGAGCCCGAGGCGTCGGCGGGCCGGGGCTTCGCCGCCCCGCTCCCGTCGCACTCTCCGTACGCGGACGGCCCGTCAGGGCCGGTGCCGTTCACGGCCGCCTCGTACGGAGGCCCGGCCGGGGCGGTCGGCTTCGGGCCGCCGGACCCCGCGTACGGGGCGCCGGGGCCGGGCGTCGGCTCGCCGACCGCGGCCGCGGACCCGCCCGGTGGATCCGGTCCGTACGCGACCCCCGGCCCGGGAACCGCCGGCGGGGGGCTGCCCGGGCAGCGGACCGGCGCGGAGGATCCGGGGCGGCAGGTCACCGTCAGGGCGGCCGGGCGCCGGTTCAGCTGCACCGTGGTCCTGGCCGCCGCGGCCGTGCTGGCGGTGCTGTCCGGCGGGCTGTACTGGATGGACGTCCTGCCGGGTCAGGGCGGCAAGGAGCGGGACCTGGCCGACGCCGGGGCGCGTCCCTCCACCTCCGCCTCGGCGCCGGGCCCGGCGGCCTCGGCCCCGAATCCGACGGGGACCCCCACCGCGAGCGGAAGCCAGGCCGCGCCCAAGGGGACCCGGCAGGACGTCCCCAAGGAGCTCGTCGGCACCTGGAAGGGCACGGTCACCACCGCCCGGCTCGGCCTCTCCTCGGAGTTCGAGATCACCATCAAGGCCGGCCGGGTCGGTGAGGTCGTCGGCCGGGACAAGTCCGTCCTGGACATCCTGGGCACCGACTGCAGCGGCGACTGGAAGCTCTCCTCGGCCACCGACCGCTCGCTGGTCCTGGACACCGCGGGCGGCCCCAACCCGGCCCCGGGGGTCTGTTCCAACGGCTCCGCCGACGAGCGCTTCACGCTCAACGCGGACGGGACACTCCACTACAAGTCGGGCGACACCCCGGCCGGAAACCCCGAGGGCGATCTCAGGCGCAGCCCCTGAAGCCCGCGCGCCGAGCCCCAGGGCTTGGCGCTTCAGGCCCTGGCGTAGGCTGGATCGGTCCGGACCTTGACACAGACACACCGCCGAAAGGTGACTCACCGGTGACCGACCAGGCCGTTCTCCAGTCTGTCCTCGACCGCGCCGCCGCGGGGGGCCGGATCACCAAGGAAGAGGCGCTCGACCTCTACCGCCACGCGCCGCTGCACGCGCTGGGCCAGGCGGCCGACGCCGTGCGCCGTCGCCGCTACGCCGGTACCGAGCACATCGCGACGTACATCATCGAGCGCAACATCAACTACACCAACGTGTGCGTCACGGCGTGCAAGTTCTGCGCCTTCTACGCGGCCCCCAAGGACACGAAGAAGGGCTGGTCCCGCGACCTCGACGACATCCTGCGCCGCTGCGCGGAGACCGTCGAGCTCGGCGGCACGCAGATCATGTTCCAGGGCGGACACCACCCGGACTACGGCGTCGAGTACTACGAGCACCACTTCTCCGCCATCAAGAAGGACTTCCCGCAGCTGGTCATCCACTCCCTCGGCGCGTCCGAGGTCGAGCACATGGCCCGTATCTCGGGCGTCTCGGCGGAGGAGGCCATCCAGCGCATCCACGCCGCCGGCCTCGACTCCTTCGCGGGCGCGGGCGCCGAGCTCCTGCCGGAGCGGCCGCGTACGGCGATCGCCCCGCTCAAGGAGTCCGGCGAGCGCTGGCTGGAGATCATGGAGATCGCCCACAAGCTGGGCGTGGAGTCCACCTCCACCATGCTGATGGGCACTGGCGAGACCAACGCCGAGCGCATCGAGCACATCGCGATGATCCGGGACACCCAGGACCGTACGGGCGGCTTCCGCGCCTTCATCCCGTACACCTACCAGCCCGAGAACAACCGCCTCAAGGGCCGCACCCAGGCGACGATCTTCGAGTACCTGCGCATGATCGCGATCGCGCGCCTGTTCCTCGACAACATCGCCCACATCCAGGGCTCCTGGCTGACCGTCGGCAAGGAGGCGGGCCAGCTCTCGCTGCACTACGGCGCCGACGACCTCGGATCGATCATGTTGGAGGAGAACGTCGTTTCCTCGGCCGGTGCCAAGCACCGCTCCAACCGCCAGGAGATCATCGACCTGATCCGCAAGGCGGGCCGCACCCCGGCGCAGCGCGCGACCACGTACGAGCACCTGCTGGTGCACGACGACCCGGCGAACGACCCGGTCGACGAGCGGGTGGTCTCGCACATCTCCTCCACCGCCATCGAGGGCGGCACGGCGCACCCCGAGCTGAAGCTCATCTCCACGAACTGACGACGCCTGCCCACCGATGCTGACGCTGCACACCGCCGAACTCCTGGTCATAGGGCCGGGGTCCGCGCCGCTGCCGGGCGGCGCGGTCCTCGTCGACGGCGACCGGATAGCCCGCGTCGGGCCGTACGAGGAGGTCGCCGCGGCCCACCCGCACGCCCGGACCCGCCGCTGGCCCGGGGTGATCACCCCGGGGCTGGTGGTGCGCGGGGCGGACGAGCTGCTGGAGCGCACCTACTACCCGGACGACCCGTACGAGGTCACCGAGCTCGGCGCCGAACCGATCCGGGGTGCGAGCGCGCTGGACGCGCTGAAGATGACCGAGCCGCGGTGGGGTCACAGCGCCCGGCGCGGTACGCAGCGGCTGCTGGCCCGCGGGGTGGTGGCGGTCTGCGGCCGCTTCACGATCCCGGCGGTGCGCACGGCGGTGTCCCGGTCGGGGCTCGCGATCCTGCCACCGGCCGCCTACGAGGGGCTGCCCGACCTGGATCCCTTCGCCGGGCGGGGTGCTGCGGCGGAGGCCTTCCACGGCATCCTGGAGGCGGGGGTCCCGGCGCGGTTCGCGGCCTTCGCGGTGGCGGACGAGGCCGAGTTGCTGGAGCGGGGTGCGACCACGTGCGTGGCCACGGTCATCGGGGGACGGCTGCTCCACCGCCGTCGCTGAGCCCGATCCGGTCGCAGGGCCCGGCGGCGACGGAGGCATCGGCGGCGCGCCGGGTGTCCTCCCGGGCGAGGGCGGCCAGCAGGCAGGCCTGCAGGCGGCTGATGCCGCCGAGCTTGGCCCGTATGTTCACCACGTGGAACTTGACGGTGCTGACGGAGAGTTGAAGCTCGACGGCGAGTTCCCGGTTGGAGGCGCCGGTGGCCAGGCACAGGAACACGGCCGACTCCTGCTCGGTCAGCTGGGCGTCGGTGGGTCGCTCGGCGGGGCCGTCCCCGTTCGCCGCGGTGCCGTCCGGCGCGTCCTCGGAGGGTGCCTGCGCCTCCGCGCCCGGCTCCTCGTACGAGGGGAACCACGCCGGGACGCTGAAGCTGACGACGCGCACGTGTTTCTCCTAGCCCCCCGGCCGACCCGTCCTGTTGGTCGGCTCTCCCCCTATAGGACGGACGGACCGGACAGGTAGGTTCCCTTCGCGTCGTACGGCCAGGCGTTGGATTTGCAGCCGAGGAGCCCCTTGATCTGCTGCATCATCGCGGGAGCGGGCTTGCCGGGGGCCGGGCAGCTCTCGTGCCCGCGGCCGAGCTCGTGTCCGACCTCGTGGTTGACGATCAGCGCCCGGTACTCCTCGGGCGTGCCGTCGAACTGCGGCGAACCCTCCTGCCAGCGCTTGAGGTTGACCACGACGGTGTGCCCGGTGCTGCAGTTGGTCTCGCCGATGAGCTCGGGCGTGACCACGTCGCACAGGCGGTCCGTGGTCTTGGGCGTAGCGATCTTGATGGTGAAATCGACCGGCTGACCCGCCGCGACGAGCTGGAAGCCGTACTTCGGGTCCTGGGTCCAGCCGCGCGGGTCCCCGAGGATCGCCTCGACCGAGCGGGCGGCCGACTCCGGGTCCACCCCGCTGCCGTCTTCGACCTCGACCCGCCAACGGCGCGCGGGTCCCTTGCCCTGCGCCTTGCCGGCGGTGGTGGAGGCCTTGAAGGCGCCCGGCTGGGTGGGTGTCGCGGCGCCGGTCGAGGGTGTGGGCGAGGCCGGGGGAGAGGCTGCCACCGGTGAGGTGGACGGCTGCGGGGAGGGGGACTCCTGGCCGCCCTGCGGGACGGCGTTCCCGGAACCGTCCGCGGATTCCCCGGCCGTCGGGTCCGGCTGGGCCGCCGCCCGGCCCGCGGCGGCTTTCGCGTCGTCGTCCTGGGGCAGCAGGGTGTACGCGGTCGCCGAGAGCACGACCACCGCCGCCGAGCCGAGGAGGATCGTGCGCCGCAGCCGCTTGCGCCGCTCGGCCCGGCGCTGGGCGCGCGGGCTGCTGCGGCGGGAGCGACCGTTGGAATGGCCTGCCGGCATCGTGAAGCTTCCTGTTCGTGGCGGCCCCTGCCGGACCGGCCACGATTCGGTCACCGATCCGGTGGGTGACCCTCACCGGGCCGCACCCTGTCAGTCAACGTGTCCGCCGGGGCGTCGCGTAACTGTCCTTCGGAACAGTTTCCGACACCCGTCCGGTGGGAAGGGAGGGCGGGGGTGTCGGAGCCCGCGCGGCTCGCGGAGGGTGCGGCCTGAGAGGATGGGTGCGTACCCGCCGATCCGCATCGCACACCGAGGGGCGAACGCCAGTGACAAGGGCTTCCCTGGACAAGCAGCCGCACGAAGTCGCCTCCATGTTCGACGGCATCGCGGCGAAATACGACCTCACCAACGACGTCATCTCGCTGGGCCAGGCCCGACTGTGGCGCAAGGAGGTCGCCAAGGCGGTCGGGGCGCGTCCCGGGCACGTGGTCCTCGACCTGGCCGCCGGAACCGCCACCTCCTCGCTGCCCTTCGCGGCCACCGGCGCGTACGTCGTCCCCTGCGACTTCTCCCTGGGCATGCTCATGGAGGGCAAGAAGCGGCACGCGTGGCTGCCGCTGACCGCCGGTGACGCGACGAAGCTGCCGTTCCAGGACGACGTCTTCGACACCGTCACGATCTCCTTCGGGCTGCGCAACGTCCAGGACACCGACGCCGCCCTGCGCGAGCTGTACCGGGTGACGAAGCCCGGCGGGCAGGTCGTCATCTGCGAGTTCTCGCAGCCGACCTGGGCGCCGTTCCGCACGGTCTACATGGAGTACCTGATGCGGGCGCTGCCGCCGGTGGCCCGCACGGTGGTGTCCGACCCCGACCCGTACGTGTACCTCGCCGAGTCCATCCGCGAATGGCCCGACCAGCCGGCGCTGGCCGCCCTGCTGCAGAAGGCCGGCTGGTCCGAGGTCGCCTGGCGCAACCTCAGCGGCGGCATCGTCGCGCTGCACCGGGGCATCAAGGACTGACCGCGGTGCCTGACGTCGTACGCACGGACTACGGGCCGCTGCTGGAGCGGATCGCGGCCGACATCGCCCCGCTGATCGGCAGCGGCACTCCGGCCGAGTACATCCCGGCGCTGGCCTCCGTGGACCGGCGGCAGTTCGGGATGGCCATCGCCGACCTCGACGGCAACGTCTTCGGGGTGGGCGACTGGCGGGTGCCCTTCTCCGCCCAGTCCATCACCAAGGTGTTCGCGCTCGCCCTGGCACTGGCCGAGGGCGGCGACAGCCTGTGGGAGCGGGTCGGGCGGGAGCCCTCCGGCAACCCGTTCAACTCGCTCGTACAGCTGGAGTACGAAAACGGCATTCCGCGTAATCCGTTCATCAACGCGGGTGCCCTCGTGGTCACCGACCGGCTCCAGACGCTGACGGGTGACGCGAGCAGCGAGCTGCTGGAGTTCCTGCGGCAGGAGAGCCGGAACCCGGACATCGGCTTCGACGCCGAGGTCGCGGCCTCCGAGCAGGAGCACGGCGACCGCAACGCCGCCGTCGCCCACTTCATGGCCTCCTACGGGAACATCGACAACCCGGTGCCCGCGCTGCTGGAGCACTACTTCTGGCAGTGCTCCATCGAGATGAGCTGCGCCGACCTGGCCCGCGCCGGACGCTTCCTGGCCCGGCACGGGCTCCGTGCGGACGGCACCCGGCTGCTGACGCGCAGCGAGGCCAAGCAGATCAACGCGGTGATGCTGACCTGCGGGACGTACGACGCGGCGGGCGAGTTCGCCTACCGCGTCGGACTGCCCGGCAAGAGCGGGGTGGGCGGCGGCATCGTCGCCGTCGTCCCGGGACGGTGCACCCTCGCGGTGTGGAGCCCGGGCCTGGACTCCCGCGGCAACTCGGTGGCGGGCGTGGCCGCCCTGGACCGGTTCACCACGCTCACCGGGCTCTCGGTGTTCTGAGGACCCCCCTGGGGACACCGGCGGGTCAGGAGCAGGACGGGTCACCCGGGGCGCATTCCGCGGCGAACCGCAGGAAGAGGACGACGAGCAGGCAGAAGCCCAGGGACAGGGCGCCCATGGTGGCGAACCGCTTGCGTGCCTCGGTGTGCCCGGTGGCCCGTGCCGTCGCGAAGCCGATGACGGGGGCGAGTACGACCCCGCCGACGCACGCCCACAGCATCACGAGGACGAGTCCCTCCCCCAGCGGGCCGCGGACGCCGGAGATCCCGATGAACACCTGCGCCGCGAACACCACGGGAACGGCCGTCCACCACAGGGAAAGCCCCGTGATCAGCCGCCTGGCGGTGGTGGACGGACCGCCGGACGGTTCGCTCCCCGAAGGGTTTCTCTCGACGGACATCGATCGATCCGTTCCGTTCTAGAGGGCCAGGACGTAACGGCGGCCCGGATTGCCGCCCGGGGTGGTGAACTCCTCGGCCAGGGTCATGCCCAGACGCTCCGCCACCGCCACCGAACGCGCGTTCCGGGCGTCGATCATCGCCACCACGTGCGGGACGCCCGCCGCGCGGACCCGCTCCAGCGTGGCCAGCGCGGCGGCGTACGCGTAGCCCTGGCCCCACGCGGAGCGACCCAGGCGCCAGCCGATCTCGATCTCGCCCACCGGGCCCCACTCCTTCTCCCGGGGCCACGGCTGGGCGCCGGTGAAGCCGATCACCGCGCCCCGCGCGTCCACCAGGGTCCACAGGCAGTAGCCGAGCTGGGCGTCGTGCATGCGCTGGCGCGCGGTGAACTCCTCGTACGCGGACAGCTCCGCGGGACCTCCCAGGAACTCCATGACGTCGGGATCGGCGAAGGCCGCGTGCCAGGCGTGCGCGTCCTCGTCCGTGGGCACGCGGAGCTGTACGGAGGGAAGCGGCCGGGTCGGCGAGGTGGTCATCGGAGGCACCCTTCGGATCGTGATCTCTCTCGCTGCATAGACTGCACATGTCCGGTGCCGTTGGGCACCCTTTATCGAGCCTTCGGGAGACCCCGCAGTGACCGAGCTCCTCTCCGAACACTCCGCGGACGTGATCGTCGTCGGGGCCGGGCCCGCCGGCTCGACCACCGCCTACTACCTCGCCAAGGCCGGATTGGACGTCCTGCTGCTGGAGAAGACGGCGTTCCCCCGCGAGAAGGTCTGCGGCGACGGCCTGACCCCGCGCGCCACCAAGCAGCTCGTGGCGATGGGCATCGACATCTCCGAAGAGGCCGGCTGGCTGCGGAACAAGGGTCTGCGGATCATCGGCGGTGGGCAGCGGCTCCAGCTGGATTGGCCGGAACTCGCCTCCTATCCGGACTACGGACTCGTCCGCAAGCGCGACGACTTCGACGAGACCCTGGCCCGCCAGGCGCAGAAGGCCGGCGCCCGGCTGTACGAGCGCTGCACCGTCGGCGAGCCGGTGCGCGACGCGCGCACCGGTCACATCACCGGCGTGCACGCCAAGCTGGGCGAGGAGAAGACCCCGGTCACCTTCCACGCCCCGCTCGTCGTCGCGGCCGACGGCAACTCCTCCCGGCTGTCCCTGGCGATGGGCCTGCACCGGCGCGAGGACCGCCCGATGGGCGTGGCCGTGCGGACGTACTTCACCTCGCCGCGGCACGACGACGACTACCTGGAGTCCTGGCTGGAGCTGTGGGACCGGCGCGGCGCGCAGGACCGGCTGCTGCCCGGCTACGGCTGGATCTTCGGCATGGGAGACGGCACCTCCAACGTCGGCCTCGGCATCCTCAACTCCTCCTCCGCCTTCAAGGAGCTGGACTGGCGCGAGGTCCTCAAGGCCTGGTGCGCCTCCATGCCGGAGGACTGGGGCTACACCCCCGAGAACATGACGCAGCCGATCCGCGGTGCGGCCCTGCCGATGGCCTTCAACCGGCAGCCGCACTACACCAAGGGCCTGCTGCTGGTCGGCGACGCGGGCGGGCTCGTCAACCCGTTCAACGGCGAGGGCATCGCGTACGCCATGGAGTCGGGCCAGATCGCGGCCGACGTCATCGTGCAGGCCCAGGCCCGGGCCACCCCGGCCCAGCGCGAACTGGCGCTGCACAACTACCCGAAGGTGCTCAAGGAGACCTACGGCGGCTACTACACCCTGGGCCGCGCCTTCGTGAAGCTGATCGGCAACCCGAAGGTCATGAAGATCGCCGCCCAGCGCGGTCTGACCCACCCGGTGCTGATGCGGTTCACCCTGAAGATGCTGGCCAACCTGACCGACCCGACGGGTGGTGACGCGATGGACCGCATCATCAACGGCCTCTCGAAGGTGGCCCCGAAGGCCTGAGCCGCCGTGTCAGTGGTCCGTGCCCGTGCCCGCCTCGGTGGGTGCGGGCACGTCCGTGTCCGGGGCCGCGTCCAGGGCCGCTCCCGGGTCCGGCCGGCCGTGGACGGTACGGACGCACCTGGCCAGCAGGAGCAGCCCGCACACCAGCAGCGCCCCGGAGGCGGTCCAGCCGAGGCCCAGCGTGAGCGGGTGGCCGGGCTTCTGCCAGGGGCGGGCGGTGGTCAGCAGCCAGCCGCCCACCGCGAGCAGACCGAGCCCGAGCGCGGCCGGGACCGCGGTGGGGTCGCCGGCGCCGTGGGATTCGTACGGCTTCGGGTTCACGGGACCACCACCTCCAGGGCGGGTCGGGTCGGCCCTGACGGTCAGGTGCGCGCTGCCGCTATCTTCGCAGGGCCTCGGCCGGTTCGACACGGGCCGCCCGCCAGGCGGGATACAGGCCGGCCAGCAGCCCGGTGACCAGGCCGGCGAGCGGGGCCGCGGCGACCGTGGCCGGATGGATCACCGGGGTCCAGTCCCGGGCGACGGCGACGGCGACCACGGTCAGCTCGCCCAGCGAGGTCCCGACCAGGCCGCCGAGGGCACCCAGGGCCGCGGACTCGGTGAGGAACTGGGCCCAGACGTGCCGCCCCCGGGCGCCGAGCGCCCGGCGCAGCCCGATCTCGCCGGTCCGCTCCAGTACGGCGACCAGGGTGGTGTTGGCGATCCCGACCGCGCCGATGACCAGGCAGATCCCGGCGAGCAGCAGGAAGAGCGCGCTCAGGTCGGCGGTGACACCGGAGCGCAGCGTCCGGGGATCGGGCGGCGGGACGGCCTTGAGGTACTCGGGGTGGTCGGGGCGCAGCGCCGTCGGGGCGAGGGCGGCGACCTGGCGGGCGGCGCCGAGTTCGGTGGAGATCAGCATGGTCGCGCCGCCGGGCGGAGGCGGCCCCCAGAGCTGCTCGGCGGTGGCGCGCGGGACGAGGACCGACATCAGGTGTTCGGGCCGGCGCCGTAGGTCCGCGACGATCCCCGCCACGGTGAAGGGCTCCTGGCCGATGTAGAGGGCGGGCCGGGTGGCCAGGGTGGTGATGCCGAGGCGGGCGGCGAGCCCGCTGCCGATGACGACGACGCGCTCGTGGCCGCGCTCGGCGAAGTCGTCGTAGAGCCGCCCCTGCTGGAGCGTCGGCACGAGGGCGGCGACGGCGCCGGGGGAGGCGGCGACGACGGCCGCGCCGGTGGCCGGGTCGCCGGCCCCGGACGGCAGGGGTCCGACGGCGGTGCGCGGGTCGAGCCGCACCGTCCACAGCACCCCGGCGTGCTCGATGCCCGCGACGGCGCGCAGCCGCTGCTCGGCGTCGGCCGGGAAGCCGGTCCCGGCGAACTCGTTCTGCTGGGCGGCGACGTCCACGACGGCGACCTCGGTGGCGGTCAGCTCGTCGAACCTGCCGTCGATCTGCGAGGAGATGGTGGCGGTGAGGCCGAGCACGGCCACGAAGCTGCCGACGCCGAGGACGGTGCCGAGGGCCGTGAGCACGGCCCGGCCGGGGCGGCGCAGCATCCCGGCGACGGCCTCGGCCAGGGCGTCGCGTACGGACAGCCGGGTGGGCGCGACGGCGCTCACGGATCCAGCCGCCCGTCGCGGATGGTGACGGTCCGGGTGCCGCGCCGGGCCACCTCGGGGTCGTGCGTGATGACGAGGACGGTCATCCCGGCTCCGTGCAGTTCGTCCAGCAGCCCGAGGACGGACGCGGCGTTCACGGAGTCGAGATTGCCGGTCGGCTCGTCGCACAGCAGCAGCGAGGGGCGTCCGACCAGGGCGCGGGCGATCGCCACCCGCTGGCGCTCGCCGCCCGAAAGCCGGCCGGGCACGGCGCCGGCCCGGTGCCCGAGACCGACCTGGGCGAGGGCCTCGCGGGCCCGTACGAGGCGCTGGGCGCGCGGGATGCCGGTGTAGAGCATGGCCAGGGTGACGTTCTCCAGGGCGGACCGGTGGGGGAGGAGGTGGAAGGACTGGAAGACGAAGCCGATCCGGCGGCCGCGCAGGGCGGTGCGCTCCCGGTCGCGGAGAGCGGCGGTGTCGATCCCGTCGAGGAGGTACCGGCCGGTGGTGGGGGAGTCGAGCAGTCCGGCGACGTTGAGGAAGGTGGACTTGCCGGAGCCGGAGGGGCCGACGACGGTGAGGAACTCGCCGCGCCGGACGCTCAGGTCGCAGGGGTGCAGGGCCTGGACGGGCGGCGGCCCGGGGTAGGTGAGACCGACCCCGCGGAGTTCGATCACGGGGCTTTCGTCTCCGCCGGGTTCCGAGTGCTGCCGGGACTGCCGGGACTGCCGGGACTGCTGGGACTGCTGGGACTTCCGGGCCTGTCGGGGCAGGAGTCTCACTTGCTCTTCCCCCGGGTCTCCCGGGGCGCGACCCCGATCACCACTTCGGTCCCGGCGCCGAGGGCGCCCGCCTGGGCCGGGGTGACGGCCACGTACCCGTCGCCGCTGGTGCCGGTCCGCACCTCGATGCGCCGCTGGATGCCTTCGGCGGACACGGCGGTGACGACCGTACGTCCGTCCGCGCCCGCCGAGACGGCGGTGATCGGGACGACGAGCGCCTCCCCGTCGGTGGCGGCGGACTCGATGGTCAGCCGGACGTCCTGCCCGGCGAAGCCGGCGGGCAGCGGCTGGTCGGCGCGGACCACCAGCCGGTAGCCGAGGTCGGCGCCGCCGGCGGCGCCCGTGCCGCCGTTCCCGCCGCCCTTGGGGTTCTGGCCGGGGTCCTGCTGGGGCCCGGGACCGGCGGGCTGCGCGGCGGACCGCTCGGTGGCGACGGCCGCCACCGTGCCACGGACATCGGTGCCGGAGACCTCGGAGGAGATCACCACGGTCATCCCGGCACGCAGCAGCTGCCTCTTGTCGTCCTTGAGGTAGGCCTCGACGACGAGTTCCCCACCGGAGAGCGTGAGCACGGGCCCGGACACGGGGGAGCCCGCGCGGGCGCCGACGGAGCTGACGCGGGCCGGGAGGGAGCTCAGGAACACGGCTTCGGCGGTGGGCAGCATCGGCCCGTCGGCGGCCTCGGCGGCCGCGAGCGCGGCCCGGGCCTCCCCGAGGGCCTGCCGCGCCCGTGCGAGCTCCCGACCGGCTCCGGGGCCGGGAACGGCACCGGGAACGGCACCGGGAACGGCGCCGGCCCCGGGGCTCGCTGTCGCGCCGGGGGCCGGCGTGGCCCCGCCCTTGCGGCCGGATCCGGTCTCCTCGGGAGTGCCCACGGCGCCGGTGGGGCCGCTCGCGTCCTCCACGGCCCAGGTCGCGGACCGCACGGCCTCCCGCGCCGCCTTCAGGGCCGCGCCCCCGTCGGCGACCGCGGGCAGCGGCGCGTACCCGATCGCCCGGTAGTGGGCGCTGAGCGCGGCCTTCGTACCGGCCCCGAAGACGCCCTTCGCGTCGCCGCCGGTGCCGTGCCCGAGCTCGCGCAGCGCCTGCTGCAGCTGCGCGACGTCGTCGCCGGTGGATCCGGGCTTCAGGTCGCGGTACATCGGCTGCGCCCCGTGCAGGGTGAACACCGGCCGCCCGGACACCTCGGCGATCAGCCGGCCCGCCGTGACCGGATCACCGGCCTTCAGCGGCAGTTTGGTCACCAGGGCCGCGCCCGCCCCCTCGCCGGAGCGCACCCCCTGCGGGGACACGGCCACGCTCTGGTCGGCGACGACCGTCCCGCGCATGACCACGGTCTGCGCGAGCACCCGCCGCTCGACGTCCGCGGTCAGGACCCCCTGCGCGGGCGGGCCGGTTTCCGCGGCCACCTGCGCGGGGGACTTCACCAGCGTGGTCGCCAGCAGTCCGCCGACCGCCATCAGTGCGGCCCCGCCGACGACCGCGAGCACCACGCGCCGCCCGCGCGCGAGTCCGCCGCGGTCCTCCTCGGGGGTGGCCGGGGCCTCGGTGTGCTCCATGACCCGCTCGGCTCCGCTCATCTCTCGGGCCGGCACTTCTTCAACGCGTCGAGGTGGTCGCGCTTGAGCGAGCTCCACTGCTCGGGGGTGCCCTTGCGGTCGTCGACCTGGGCGGTGACCGGGTCCGGGTCGGGGTACCAGGAGATGCCTTCGGCCCGCAGGCACGCGGACTCCTTCCGCGCGGCGGCGAGCTGGGCGGGCGCGGCCGGCTGGGGCTTCGGCGGGGGCGGCAGCATCGGCGCGCAGGTCTTGTGCGCCTCGTCGTTCCAGGGCTTCGACTTGTCCTCGCGCGGAGCGCCGTAGTCCGTATAAACGATCGCCACGCCCTGCTTCTTCAGACAGTCGTAGTAGGCGATTTCCTCCGCGGTGGGCGGCGGACTGTCGCTCGCCACAGGTTCTTTGCCGCCGCCGGCACATCCCGTCAGCGAAATGCACAGAAGAAGGAGAGAGGTCAAATGCCTTGCGCGCACGACGGGCTTCCCTTGCGGCGGTAGGAGTGGATTATGCGCATCCGTTTGACGGGTGGGGGAGCGCGCGCCAGATAGTAGGTACCCGTGGCCGGTCGGGACAAGTTACCTATCGGACAACAGATATGACTGTCCATCAGCTGAGAAAAGCCTTGAACGGGCACGGCGGTTCGCTGTTGAATCCCCGCCGGGCGGAAATGCGCCACCTCCGGTCCGCCCCGAACACCCCGATTTCCACCCGAAGAGTGAGGTAAGCGTGATGGACAACGCAATGCGCAAGCTGTCGGCCGGTTGCATCGCCGTCGTTTCGGCCGGTGCCATTCTGCTGGGAGCCACGGGTCCGGCGGCCGCCTGGGGGCGCGACGGAAATCTGGAGAACCAGGAATTCGGGCTTTTCTACTGGCAGAACCAGTCGGGTTGTGTCTTCGACCTGGTGACGAGTGACGTGAACTTCAGCGACGACAAGTACCAGGGCTCCTGCTCGGCCAGCGGGAACTGGATCAACGACACCACCGAGTCCTACCGGAACCGGGACGTCTACGCCTGGAAGGTCGGCACCGACAAGGACCTGGGCGGCAACGTCGGAGAGATCCCGTCGAACTACGCGGGCAACGCCTCGGCCACCTTCAAGAACAAGATCAGCTCGGCCAAGTACACCCTCCACCCGTAATCCGGATCCGGCAGAAGGAGTTCCACGCGATGAACACCTCCCGGCGCAGCCGGCCCGCCGCCCCGGTCGTCGCCCTGCTGGCGACCGTCCTCCTGGCCGGCTGCGCCGGGACCGGCGGCCCCGAGGGCGGTGAACCGGAGCTCGGTCCCGTCGAGGTGAACCCGGCGACCGCCACGCTCGGCCTCCCGATGGACGCGTACACGGACACCGAGGCCGAACGGATCCGGATGGGCCAGGTCCAGCAGGCCCTGGTCTCCCGGTGCATGGCCCGGTACGGGTTCACCTACGAGGGTGTGAGATCGGCCGAGGCCGCGGGCGCCGGGGCCGGGGCCGAGGACCGGCACGCGTACCTCTTCGGCCTGGCCGACCCGGCGTACGCGGCGGCCCACGGGTACGACAAGTCCGCGGGCGAGGGGAGCGTGGCGAAGCCCGCCCCGCCGCAGTTGAGCGACAACGCGTACGTGGTGATGAACGGCGAGCGGCCCGGGGCCCAGGGCGGCACGGCTCCCGACGCGAACACCGAGGAGGAGGCCGCGCGGGTGGACAGCGGTCTGACGGCGGCCGGGCAGAAGGTGCCGGCCGGCGGGTGCGGGCGGGAGGGGTACCGCAAGCTGTACGCCCCGACCGAGGACAGCGTGGACCTGCTGTTCACGTTCGGGCTGGCCTCGGAGGCGCACGACCGCTCCCGGCAGGACTCCCGGGTCGTCGACGCCGTCAAGAAGTGGTCGTCATGCATGGACAAGTCGGGATACGCCGGGATCGCATCGCCGTACGACGTCGTGGAGAAGCTGGGCCTGGAGGACGACAAGGGCGGCCCGAGGGCCGTGACGGCGGCCAAGGCCGATGTCGCGTGCAAGCGCGAGGTGAACCTCGTCGGCATCTGGGGCGCGGTCGAGAAGGCCTACCAGGAGCGGCTCGTCGAGGAGCACGCCGAGACGCTCGCGCTCTACAAGAAGCAGCGGGAGGCCCGCTTCGAGCTCGCGGCCTCACTGGGGTGAGAGCGGCCCGTGGACGCCCCCTGGCGGCCCGGGAAGCACGAAGAACGGCCCCAGGGTCGGTACTCCACCCCCGAGCGGGGGAGTACCGACCCTGAGGCGCGTCTCGCCGATCAGGCCGGGCTCACGGTGTCCGGTCGACACGACACCCCTCTGCCGTGCCCGGAGCCGTGAACTGAGCGGTGCTCAGAGGACGCGGACGGCGCCCGTCGGCTTGTCGTAGCTGAGGTTGCGCTCGACGATGCCGGTGCTGGGGTTCTGCGCGCCGACGAACTTGCCGCCGCCGACGTAGATGGCGACGTGGTACGCGCTGCCCTTGGAGCCCCAGTACAGGATGTCGCCCGGCTGCAGGGCGCTCAGCGACACGGAGGTGCCGGCCGAGGACTGCGCCTGGGACATGCGCGGCAGGCTGATGCCGGCCTGGCGGTAGGCGGCCTGGACGAGACCGGAGCAGTCGAACGAGGACGGGCCGGTGCCGCCCATCACGTACGCCTTGCCGACCTGCGCGCGGGCGAAGTTGACGATGGCGGCGGCGGAGCCGGTGGCCGGGGCGGAGACGGTGCCGGAGCCCTGCGGGGCGGCGGTGCTCTTGAGCGTGGTGCGCTCGGAGCCGCTGCGGCTGGAACGCTCGGCCTCGGCCTTGCGGTCGGCCTCCGCCTTCGCCGTCTTCTCGGCCTTCTCGGCGTCGGCCTTCTTCTGGGCTTCTTCCTTGGCCTGCTTCGCCTCGGCGGCGGCGCCGGTACGGGCGCTCTCCTCCTGGGCGGTCAGTTCGCCTTCGACGGCCGCGAGGCGGGTGTTCTCGGCGGCCACGGTGATGGCGGAGGAGACGTCGGCGCCCAGGTCCATGTTGAGGACCGGCATTTCGAGCGTCGTCTCGGCCACGGGCTCGGCGGACGGGGACGCGCTCGCGGTGCCGGCCATGGCCAGGGTGCTGAGGACGCCACCGGCAACTCCGGCGCGGACCGCGAGCTTCGAGGCGCTGCGGCGGGGCTTCCGGTGGCTGGGTATGTGAGCGGTGTGGGACATGAGGACAACCGCTATCAGGGCGTCCGGGTTCCCTTCAAGAAACGTGGGTTGCGCCACAGTTGCGTGAGAACGGCGCGAACCGGGCGCGTCCGACTTCTTATTGACGCCGTAACGGGCGAAACGGACAGGCCCTCACAAGGCTGTGATCATGGGGTTTCGGAATTAAGTCCTAATTGATCCCTGACCTACCATCACTCCGCACAGATGGCCAAGCCCTCTTTCGGAAGGCTCGATTCAGAGTGGCGCAGGTCACAGCAACGTCACGCCATGCGGACGCTGTGCCCCTCCCGTGACCTTCCTGTGAACGTGCCGAGAGGTTCGTGAACGGAAGCACGTACTCGCGTCGTCCCGCGCGCGGTCGTCAGAAGCCTCCGTCGATCCGGCGTCTGCCCCCTCTTCGGCCCCCTCATTCACCCCCGCCCCCCTCGTATCCGCCCCGTGTCCACCTCTGTACGCACAGCATCCCCCGACCGGGCGACGCCGATCCCTTTATCATCCCCACACCCTCGTTGCCAATTTGCCTGCACGAGGAATCGTTTGATAGGGCAAGCAGCCTTCTACCTGCGGTAACGGGCTCGGATGTCACCTTTGGTGATCATGTGGATGCTTCGCGTATGAAGATCACCACTCATCGGGCTTCATGATCGTTCGTCAGGTGGTGGAGATCACAAACTCGGTGTTGCAACCCGTGTCGCAGATCACAGACGAGCAGGCATAAGATGCGCACCAGTCCGGCTTGTGAACTGCCTCACATGCAAGCGCTTGATCGAAAGCGTGATCTTCGCGGGGTGGTTCGCGTGGCGCCGGCAGCGGTCCAACGGTCAAGGACGACTGGAAGGAGCGAGGAGCGTGAATGCGTACGCGCCCATCCTCGTGCTCGGCGCCCTCGGCGCAGGGTTTGCGATCTTCTCCGTGGTCATGGCCACGCTGATCGGCCCAAAACGGTACAACCGGGCGAAGCTTGAAGCCTACGAGTGCGGCATCGAGCCGACGCCGATGCCGGCCGGCGGTGGCCGCTTCCCCATCAAGTACTACCTGACGGCGATGCTCTTCATCGTCTTCGACATCGAGGTTGTCTTCCTCTACCCCTGGGCCGTCACCTTCGACTCCCTGGGGATCTTCGGGCTCGTCGAGATGCTGCTCTTCGTGCTCACCGTCTTCGTCGCCTACGCCTACGTGTGGCGCCGCGGCGGCCTGGAATGGGACTGAGGGGCTGAATTTTCCATGGGACTGGAAGAGAAGCTGCCGAGCGGCTTTCTGCTGACCACCGTCGAACAGGCCGCGGGATGGGTGCGCAAGTCGTCCGTCTTCCCGGCCACCTTCGGTCTGGCCTGCTGCGCCATCGAGATGATGACCACCGGAGCGGGCCGGTACGACCTGGCCCGCTTCGGCATGGAGGTCTTCCGCGGCTCCCCGCGCCAGGCCGATCTGATGATCGTGGCCGGACGGGTCAGCCAGAAGATGGCGCCGGTGCTGCGGCAGGTGTACGACCAGATGCCCGCTCCCAAATGGGTCATCTCCATGGGGGTTTGTGCATCTTCAGGCGGAATGTTCAACAACTACGCGATCGTCCAGGGCGTCGACCACATCGTCCCGGTGGACATCTATCTGCCCGGCTGCCCGCCCCGCCCCGAGATGCTGCTGGACGCGATCCTCAAGCTCCACCAGAAGATCCAGGGCGGAAAGCTCGGCGTGAACCGGGAAGAAGCGGCCCGTGAGGCGGAGGAGGCGGCCCTCAAGGCCCTCCCCACCATCGAGATGAAGGGGCTGCTCCGGTGAGCGAGACCCAAGAGCCGGAGAACGGCAGCAACGGCAGCAACGTCCCTGCGCCGCGCGATCAGGGCCCCGAGGTCATCGGCGTCCGCAAGGGCATGTTCGGTGCCGCGGGCGGCGGGGACACCAGCGGCTACGGCGGCCTGGTGCGGACCGTGGCCCTGCCCGGCGCGACGAGCCGGCCCTACGGCTCCTACTTCGACGAGGTCGCCGACGAGCTCGAAGGCGCCCTGGAGGAGCAGGACCTGCTCCCCGAGAACGCCATCGAGAAGACGGTGGTCGACCGGGGCGAACTCACCTTCCACATCGCCCGCGAGCACCTCGTCCGGGTCGCGCGGGTCCTGCGCGACGACCCGGCCCTGCGCTTCGAGCTCTGCACCGGCGTCTCCGGAGTGCACTTCACCGGGGACAAGGGCCGCGAGCTGCACGCCGTCTACCACCTGCGCTCGCTCACGCACGGGCGGATCCTGCGGCTGGAGGTGTCCGTCCCGGACAGCGACCCGCACGTCCCCTCGCTCGTCGCCGTCTACCCGACCAACGACTGGCACGAGCGCGAGACGTACGACTTCTTCGGCCTGATCTTCGACGGGCACCCGGCCCTCACCCGGATCATGATGCCGGACGACTGGCAGGGCTTCCCGCAGCGCAAGGACTACCCGCTCGGCGGCATCCCCGTCGAGTACAAGGGCGCCCAGATCCCGGCTCCCGACCAGCGGAGGTCGTACAGCTGATGTCCACGTCAAACAACGCCTCCGCCGATCACGCCGCCGCGCGCGAGACGACCGAGGGCACCGTCTACACCGTCACCGGCGGCGACTGGGACGAGATCGTCCAGTCCGCCGCCAGGGCCGACGACGAGCGGATCGTCGTCAACATGGGTCCGCAGCACCCGTCCACCCACGGAGTGCTGCGCCTGATCCTGGAGATCGACGGCGAGACGGTCACCGAGGCCCGCTGCGGCATCGGGTACCTGCACACCGGCATCGAGAAGAACCTCGAATTCCGGAACTGGACGCAGGGCACCACCTTCGTGACGCGCATGGACTACCTGACGCCGTTCTTCAACGAGACGGCGTACTGCCTCGGCGTCGAGAGGCTCCTCGGCATCACCGACCAGATCCCGGACCGCGCCACCGTCATCCGCGTCCTGCTGATGGAACTCAACCGGCTCTCCTCCCACCTGGTGTGCATCGCCACCGGCGGCATGGAGCTGGGCGCGACCACGATCATGATCTACGGCTTCCGCGACCGCGAGCTGATCCTCGACATCTTCGAGCTGATCACCGGACTGCGCATGAACCACGCGTTCGTCCGCCCCGGCGGCCTCGCGCAGGACCTGCCCCCGGGCGCCGTCGACCAGCTGCGCGAGTTCGTCAAGACCATGAAGAAGAACCTGCCGGAGTACGACAAGCTCGCCACCGGCAACCCCATCTTCAAGGCCCGCATGCAGGACGTCGGCTACCTCGACCTCACCGGCTGCATGGCGCTCGGCGCCACCGGCCCGATCCTGCGCTCCGCCGGCCTGCCGCACGACCTGCGCAAGTCGGACCCGTACTGCGGCTACGAGAACTACGAGTTCGACGTGCCGACCACCGAGAGCTGCGACTCCTACGGGCGGTTCCTGATCCGCCTGGAGGAGATGCGCCAGTCGCTGCGGATCGTCGAGCAGTGCCTGGAGCGCCTGGCGCCGGGACCGGTGATGGTCGCCGACAAGAAGATCGCCTGGCCGGCGCAGCTCGCGATGGGCCCCGACGGCCTCGGCAACTCGCTCGACCACATCAGGAACATCATGGGCACCTCCATGGAGGCCCTCATCCACCACTTCAAGCTGGTGACCGAGGGCTTCCGGGTACCGGCCGGCCAGGCGTACGCGGCCGTCGAGTCCCCCAAGGGCGAGCTCGGCGTGCACGTCGTCTCCGACGGCGGCACCCGCCCCTACCGGGTCCACTTCCGCGACCCGTCCTTCACCAACCTGCAGGCCATGGCCGCGATGTGCGAGGGCGGCCAGGTCGCCGACGTCATCGTCGCCGTCGCCTCCATCGACCCCGTGATGGGAGGCGTCGACCGATGACCGCCAGTCCTTCGAACCAAGGGGTCTCGCTGGGCATGCCCCAGCTGCCCGCCCCCGACTTTCCGGCGGAGGTACGCGAGCGCCTCGAAGCCGACGCCAAGGAAGTCATCGCGCGCTACCCCGACAGCCGCTCCGCGCTGCTGCCGCTGCTGCACCTGACCCAGTCCGTCGAGGGCTACGTCTCGCGCACCGGCATCCGGTTCTGCGCCGAGGTACTGGGCCTGACCACCGCCGAGGTCACGGCCGTGGCGACCTTCTACACGATGTACCGGCGGGGGCCCTCCGGCGACTACCAGGTCGGCGTCTGTACGAACACCCTGTGCGCGGTGATGGGCGGCGACGCCATCTTCGAGGAGCTCAAGGAGCACCTCGGCGTCGGCAACAACGAGACCACCCCCGACGGCAAGGTCACCCTCGAACACATCGAGTGCAACGCGGCCTGCGACTTCGCCCCCGTGGTGATGGTCAACTGGGAGTTCTTCGACAACCAGACCCCCCAGTCCGCCAAGGCCATGGTCGACGACCTGCTGGCCGGCCGCGAGGTCTCGCCGACCCGGGGCGCCCCGCTGTGCACGTACAAGGAGACCGCCCGGATCCTGGCCGGGTTCCCGGACGAGCGCGAGGGCGCGGTCGAGGCGACCGGCGGCGCCGGCCCCGCCTCCCTGATCGGGCTGCGCATCGCGCGCGGCGAGTCCGCGCACACCCCGATCGTCCACCCGCGCGGCGAGGCCACCACCGAGGGAGGGGAGTGATGTCGGTGTCTTCCGAACTGAGCAACGGCGGCAATGGGGGCACCTCCCACCCGGAGACCGGTGGAGGGACCAGCCCGGAGAAGCTCCTCGCCCCCGTGCTGTCCTCCTTCTGGGACGAGCCGCGGTCGTGGACGCTGGAGACCTACCGGCGGCACGAGGGGTACGAGGGCCTGCGCAAGGCCCTCGCGATGACCCCGGACGACCTCATCGCCTACGTGAAGGACTCGGGTCTGCGCGGCCGCGGCGGCGCCGGCTTCCCCACCGGAATGAAGTGGCAGTTCATCCCGCAGGGCGACGGCAAGCCGCACTACCTCGTGGTGAACGCGGACGAGTCGGAGCCGGGAACCTGCAAGGACATCCCCCTCCTCTTCGCCAACCCGCACTCCCTCATCGAGGGAATGATCATCGCCTGCTACGCGATCCGCTCGGAGCACGCCTTCATCTACCTGCGCGGGGAGACGGTGCCCGTACTGCGGCGCCTGCACGAGGCCGTGCGCGAGGCGTACGCGGCCGGATACCTCGGCAAGGACATCGACGGCACCGGGCGCAACCTCGACATCACGGTGCACGCGGGCGCGGGCGCGTACATCTGCGGTGAGGAGACGGCGCTGCTCGACTCCCTCGAAGGGCGGCGCGGCCAGCCCCGGCTGCGTCCCCCCTTCCCGGCGGTCGAGGGGCTCTACGCGTGCCCCACTGTCGTCAACAACGTGGAGTCCATCGCCTCGGTTCCCGCGATCCTGAACAAGGGCAAGGACTGGTTCAAGTCGATGGGGACCGAGAAGTCCCCCGGCTTCACGCTGTACTCGCTCTCCGGGCACGTCGTCGGCCCCGGCCAGTACGAGGCCCCGCTCGGCATCACCCTGCGCCAGCTCCTCGACATGAGCGGCGGCATGCGCCCCGGGCACCGGCTGAAGTTCTGGACCCCGGGCGGCTCCTCCACCCCGATGTTCACGGACGAGCACCTCGACGTCCCGCTCGACTACGAGGGCGTGGGCGCCGCCGGCTCGATGCTCGGCACCAAGGCCCTCCAGTGCTTCGACGAGACGACGTGCGTGGTGCGGGCCGTGACCCGGTGGACCGAGTTCTACGCCCATGAGTCCTGCGGCAAGTGCACGCCGTGCCGCGAAGGCACGTATTGGCTGGTCCAGCTGCTCCGCGACATCGAGGCCGGCCTGGGCGTCATGTCCGACCTCGACAAGCTGAACGACATCGCCGACAACATCAACGGCAAGTCCTTCTGCGCGCTCGGCGACGGTGCGGCCAGCCCGATCTTCTCCTCGCTCAAGTACTTCCGCGAGGAGTACGAGCAGCACATCACGGGCAAGGGCTGCCCCTTCGACCCCAGGAAGTCGACCCTCTGGGCCGACACGGAGGTGAACGCATGACCGTCACCACTCCAGCGGCCTCCGGGGGCGGGGCGGCGGTTCCACCCGAGAACACCGTCTCGCTGACCATCGACGGGGTCGAACTGTCCGTGCCCAAGGGCACCCTCGTCATCCGGGCCGCCGAGCAGCTCGGCATCGAGATCCCCCGGTTCTGCGACCACCCCCTCCTCTCCCCGGCCGGCGCCTGCCGCCAGTGCATCGTCGAGGTCGAGGGCCAGCGCAAGCCGATGGCCTCCTGCACCATCACCTGCACCGACGGCATGGTCGTCAAGACCCAGCTGACCTCCGAGGTCGCCGACAAGTCCCAGCGCGGGGTGATGGAGCTGCTGCTCATCAACCACCCGCTGGACTGCCCCGTCTGCGACAAGGGCGGCGAGTGCCCGCTGCAGAACCAGGCGATGTCGCACGGCAACGCCGATTCGCGCTTCGAGGGCAAGAAGCGCACCTACGAGAAGCCGGTCCCCATCTCCACCCAGGTGCTGCTGGACCGCGAGCGGTGCGTGCTGTGCGCGCGCTGCACCCGCTTCTCCAACGAGATCGCCGGCGACCCGATGATCGAGCTGCTGGAACGCGGCGCGCTCCAGCAGGTCGGCACCGGCGAGGGCGACCCCTTCGAGTCGTACTTCTCCGGCAACACCATCCAGATCTGCCCGGTCGGCGCCCTCACCTCGGCCGCCTACCGGTTCCGCTCCCGCCCCTTCGACCTCGTCTCCTCCCCGAGCGTGTGCGAGCACTGCGCGGGCGGCTGCGCGACCCGCACCGACCACCGCCGCGGCAAGGTGCTGCGTCGGCTCGCCGCCGAGGACCCCGAGGTCAACGAGGAGTGGATCTGCGACAAGGGCCGTTTCGGGTTCCGCTACGCGCAGCGCCCGGACCGGCTGACCACCCCGTTGGTGCGCAGCGCCGCCGGGGTGCTGGAGCCGGCGAGCTGGCCCGAGGCCCTGGAGGCCGCGGCGAACGGACTGGCCGCCGCGCGCGGCCGGGCCGGGGTGCTGACCGGCGGCCGGCTCCCCGTCGAGGACGCCTACGCGTACGCCAAGTTCGCCCGGGTGGTGCTCGACACCAACGACATCGACTTCCGGGCCCGCGTGCACAGCGCCGAGGAGGCCGAGTTCCTGGCCTCGGAGGTCGCCGGGTACGGGGTCGACCTCGGCGGGCAGTGCCTCTCGTACACCGCCCTGGAGGCGGCCCCGGCGGTGCTGCTCGTCGGCATCGAGGCCGAGGAGGAGGCCCCGGGCGTCTTCCTGCGGCTCCGCAAGGCCCACCGCAAGCACAAGCAGCGGACCTTCTCCGTCGCCCCCTTCGCCACCCGCGGCCTGGACAAGACCGGCGGCCGCCTGCTGGCCGCCGCCCCCGGCACCGAGCCCGAGTGGCTCGACGCGCTGGCCTCCCGGACCGGCCTGGAGACCGGGGGCGCCGAGGCCGCCGAGGCGCTGCGCCTGCCCGGCGCGGTCATCCTCGTCGGGGAGCGCCTCGCCGGGGTACCGGGCGCGCTGACCGCCGCCGTCCGGGCCGCCGGGGTCACCGGGGCCACCTTGGTGTGGATCCCGCGCCGGGCCGGTGAGCGGGCCGCCGTCGAAGCGGGAGCGCTGCCGTCCCTGCTGCCGGGCGGCCGCCCCGCCACCGACCCGAGGGCCCGCGACGAGGTCGCCACCGCCTGGGGCCTGGACGAACTCCCGCACCGCTACGGCCGCGACACCGGCCAGATCGTCGAGGCCGCGGCGACCAGGGAGCTCTCGGCCCTGCTCATCGCGGGCGTCGAGGTCACCGACCTGCCGGACCCGGCCCGCGCGCGAACCGCCCTCCAGGAGGCCTTCGTGGTCTCCCTGGAACTGCGGCCCAGCGAGGTCACCCAGCACGCGGACGTGGTCCTCCCGGTCGCCGCGGTGGCCGAGAAGGCGGGCGCGTTCATCAACTGGGAGGGCCGGGTCCGGCCGTTCGAGGCCGCCCTCAAGCCCGACCAGATGACCCGCCGGCTCGCCCCGGCCGACGCCCGCGTGCTGCACATGCTGGCCGACGCCGCCGACCGGCCGATCGCACTGCCCGACGTGCACGCCGTACGCCGGGAGATCGACCGGCTCGGACCGTGGGCCGGTGAGCGGGCCACCGCGCAGAGCGCGGACACCGTGCCCCAGCCTCGTCCCGGCATCGGCGAGGCGGTCCTCGCGGGCCACCGGCTGCTGCTGGACCTCGGCCGGCTGCAGGAGGGCGACGACGCCCTGGCCGGCACCCGGCACGAGGCGAGCGCCCGGCTGTCGGCCGCCACGGCCGCCGAGACCGGCGTCAAGGACGGCGACGTCCTCGCCGTCACCGGCCCGGCCGGCTCCGTGGAACTCCCGCTCCGGATCACCGAGATGCCCGACCGCGTGGTCTGGCTCCCGCTGAACTCCACCGGCTCCGGCGTCCTCGCCGATGCCGGCGCCCGCCCGGGCACCCTCGTACGCATCGGCCCGGCGACCCCGGCCGGCGCAGGCGACACCACTGCGGAGGTGGGCGCGTGAACACCGTTCAACTCGCTGCCGAGGACCTGTCCCTGTTCGGCAAGGACGTCTGGTGGCTCGTCGTCGTCAAGGCGGTGTTCTGCTTCGCCTTCCTGATGGTGACGGTGCTGTTCTCCATCGTGTGGGAACGCAAGGTCGTCGCCTGGATGCAGCTGCGGATCGGCCCGAACCGGCACGGCCCGTGGGGCATGCTCCAGTCGCTCGCCGACGGCGTGAAGCTGATGCTCAAGGAAGACCTGATCGTCAAGCGGGCCGACAAGGTCATCTACGTCCTGGCCCCGATCATCGCGGCGATCCCGGCCTTCATGGCCATCGCGGTGATCCCCTTCGGGCCGCCGGGCGACGAGGTCTCCATCTTCGGCCAGCGCACCACGATGCAGCTGACCGACCTGCCGATCGCGATGCTCTACATCCTCGCGGTGGCCTCGGTCGGCATCTACGGCATCGTGCTGGCCGGCTGGTCCTCCGGCTCGACCTACCCGCTCCTCGGCGGCCTGCGTTCCTGCGCGCAGATGATCTCGTACGAGATCGCGATGGGCGCGGCCTTCGCCTCGGTCTTCCTCTACTCCGGGTCGATGTCGACCTCGGCGATCGTCGAGGCGCAGGCGGACCGTTGGTTCATCGTCCTGCTGCCGGTGTCCTTCATCATCTACGTCGTCACGATGGTCGGCGAGACGAACCGCGCCCCCTTCGACATGCCGGAGTCCGAGGGCGACCTGGTCGGCGGCTTCAACACCGAGTACTCGTCCATCAAGTTCGCGCTGTTCATGCTGGCCGAGTACGTCAACATGGTCACCGTCTCGGCGGTCTCGGTCACCCTCTTCCTGGGCGGCTGGCGGGCCCCGTACCCGATCAGCTCCTTCTGGGAGGGCGCGAACCACGGCTGGTGGCCGATGCTCTGGTTCGTCCTCAAGGTGCAGCTGCTGCTGTTCTTCTTCATCTGGCTGCGCGGCACGCTGCCCCGCGTGCGCTACGACCAGCTGATGAAGCTCGGCTGGAAGGTCCTGATCCCCGTCTCGGTGGTCTGGCTGATGCTGGTGGCCACCGTCCGGGCGCTGCGCAACGAGGCGTACGACTTCAGCGAGATCGTCCTGTACGTCGGCGGCGGAGTCGTGGCGATCCTGCTCCTCTCCTTCGTCGCGGACGTCTTCCGCGACAAGCGGGAGAAGACGGCGGCCGCCGAGGCGACGCACGACGCCGAGCCCTTCGACCCGCTGGCGGGCGGATTCCCCGTACCGCCCAAGCCCGGCCAGCACCTGGCACCCGTACCGCGCAGGCGGTCCCGCACCGAGCGGGAGCTGATTGTCAGTGGCGGGACGAATACTGACAGTGACCGAGAGGAGGCTTGAGAGATGTCCGACGAGAAGTGGCAGAACCCGGTGGCGGGCTTCGGCGTGACCTTCAAGGCCATGTTCAAGAAGCGCCTCACCGAGCAGTACCCGGAGCAGCAGAAGACGACCGCACCGCGCTTCCACGGACGGCATCAGCTCAACCGGCACCCCGACGGTCTGGAGAAGTGCATCGGGTGCGAGCTGTGTGCCTGGGCCTGTCCCGCCGACGCCATCTACGTGGAGGGGGCGGACAACACCGAGGAGGAGCGCTACTCCCCGGGTGAGCGGTACGGCGCCGTCTACCAGATCAACTACGCCCGCTGCATCCTGTGCGGGCTGTGCGTGGAGGCGTGCCCGACGAGGGCGCTCACCATGACGAACGAGTTCGAACTGGCCGACTCCAGCCGCGAATCGCTCATCTACACCAAGGAGCAGCTGCTGGCCGGCCTGACCGAGGGCATGGTCGAGGCACCGCACTCGATCTTCCCCGGCACGGACGACACGGACTACTACCGAGGACTGGTGACCGGGGCCGCTCCGGGCACCGTCCGGCAGGTCGCCGTCTCCAAGGGCGAAGTCGCCCCGGAGAACGGGCAGTCCGAGGAGGTGGACGCATGAGCACCATCGCCGCCACCGCCACCTCCATGACCTCCACGGGCGAGGCGATCCAGTTCTGGATCCTCGGCACGGTCGCCGTCATCGGCGCACTGGCCACGATCCTGATGAAGAAGGCCGTGCACAGCGCGCTCAGCCTGGCCGGGACGATGATCATCCTGGCTGTCTTCTACCTCGCCAACGGGGCGTACTTCCTGGGCGTCGTCCAGGTCATCGTCTACACCGGCGCGATCATGATGCTCTTCCTCTTCGTGGTCATGCTCGTCGGCGTCACCGCCGCCGACTCCCTGAAGGAGACCATCAAGGGACAGCGCTGGATGGCCGTCCTGTGCGGGCTCGGCTTCGGCGTCCTGCTGATCGGCGGCATCTCCAACGCCGGGCTCACCCACTTCAACGGGCTCGGCCGGGTCAACTCCGGCGGGCACATCGAAGGCCTGGCGCAGCTGATCTTCACCAAGTACGTCTTCGCCTTCGAGATCACCGGCGCACTGCTGATCACCGCGTCCGTCGGCGCGATGGTCCTCACGCACCGCGAGCGCACCGAACGGGCCGCCACCCAGCGCGAACTCGCCGAGAAGCGGGTCCGCGAGGGCGTCCAGCTCCCGCCGCTGCCCGCGCCCGGGGTCTACGCCCGGCACAACGCGGTGGACGTCGCCGGTCTGCTGCCGGACGGCACCCCGTCCGAGCTGACCGTCAACCGGACACTGCGCGCCCGGGGCCAGATCCGGGACGTCTCCAGCCAGGCGATCGACGACCTCAAGGCACTGGAGCAGGCCTCCTCGGAGCGCCTCGGCCGTGAGGAGGCCTCGAAGTGAATCCGGTCAACTACCTGTACCTGGCGGCCCTGCTGTTCACGATCGGTGCCACCGGGGTCCTGATCCGCAAGAACGCGATCGTGCTGTTCATGTGCGTCGAGCTGATGCTCAACGCCTGCAACCTCGCCTTCGTCGCGTTCTCCCGGATGCACGGCAACCTCGACGGCCAGATCATCGCGTTCTTCACGATGGTCGTCGCCGCCGCGGAAGTCGTGGTCGGCCTGGCGATCATCGTGTCGCTGTTCCGTACCCGCCACTCGGCCTCGGTCGACGACGCCAGCCTGATGAAGCTGTAAGGGGTCGCTGTGGAGAACCTGATTGCGCTGCTGATCGCGGCGCCCCTGCTCGGAGCGGTGGTGCTGCTCTGCGGCGGCCGGCGCCTCGACAAGGTCGGTCACTGGATCGGCACCCTGCTCGCGGCCGTCTCCTTCGGGATCGGCGTCGTCCTGTTCGCCGACATGCTGGGGCGCACGGCCGAGGACCGGACCCTGACCCAGAAGCTGTACACCTGGATCCCCGTCGAGGGCTTCCAGGCGGACATGGCCTTCCAGCTGGACCAGCTGTCGATGACCTTCGTCCTGCTGATCTCCGGGGTGGGCACGCTCATCCACGTGTACTCGATCGGGTACATGGAGCACGACGAGCGCCGCCGCCGCTTCTTCGGCTACCTCAACCTGTTCGTCGCGGCGATGCTGCTGCTGGTCCTCGCCGACAACTACCTGCTGCTGTACTTCGGCTGGGAGGGCGTGGGCCTCGCCTCGTACCTCCTGATCGGCTTCTGGCAGCACAAGCCCAGCGCGGCCACCGCCGCGAAGAAGGCCTTCCTGGTCAACCGCGTCGGCGACATGGGCCTGTCGATCGCGATCATGCTGATGTTCACCACCTTCGGGACCTTCACCTTCGGGCCGGTCTTCGCCTCGGTGGGCGAGACCTCCGAGGGCACGCTGACGGCGATCGGCCTGATGCTGCTGCTGGCCGCCTGCGGCAAGTCGGCGCAGGTCCCGCTGCAGTCCTGGCTCGGGGACGCGATGGAGGGCCCGACCCCGGTCTCGGCCCTGATCCACGCGGCCACCATGGTGACGGCGGGCGTGTACCTGATCGTCCGCTCGGCCGCCGTCTTCAACGGGGCGCCGGACGCCCAGCTGGTGGTCACCGTCGTGGGCGCGGTCACACTGCTCTTCGGTGCGATCGTCGGTTGCGCGAAGGACGACATCAAGAAGGCCCTGGCGGGCTCGACGATGTCGCAGATCGGCTACATGATCCTCGCCGCGGGCCTCGGCCCCATCGGCTACGTCTTCGCGATCATGCACCTGGTGACGCACGGCTTCTTCAAGGCAGGCCTCTTCCTCGGCGCGGGTTCCGTGATGCACGGGATGAACGACGAGGTCGACATGCGCAAGTACGGGGCCTTGAGGAAGTACATGCCGGTCACCTTCGTGACCTTCGGCCTCGGGTACCTGGCCATCATCGGCTTCCCGGGCCTGTCGGGCTTCTTCTCCAAGGACATGATCATCGAGGCGGCCTTCGCGAAGGGCGGCACCGAGGGCTGGATCCTGGGCGGAGTGACCCTGCTGGGCGCCGGCATCACCGCCTTCTACATGACCCGCGTCATGCTCCTCACCTTCTTCGGCGAGAAGCGCTGGCAGCCGGACGCGGACGGCCACCCGCCGCACCCGCACGAGTCCCCGAAGTCCATGACCGTCCCGATGGTCATCCTGGCCTTCGGTTCGGTCTTCGCCGGAGCCTTCTTCGAGATCGGTGAGCGCTTCCTGAAGTGGCTGGAGCCGGTCACGGGCTACTCGCACGGCAACCCGCCGGTCAGCGCCATGACCGTCACCGCAGCCACCATGGTGATGCTCCTCGTCGGCGTCGGCATCGCCTGGGCGATGTACGGCAAGCGGCCCGTCCCGGTCGTCGCCCCGCGCGGCTCGCTCCTCACCCGGGCGGCCCGCAAGGACCTCTACCAGGACGACTTCAACCACGTCGTGCTGGTCCGCGGCGGGGAGCACCTGACCCGCTCGCTCGTGTACCTCGACCACAGCGTGGTCGACGGGGTGGTCAACGGGACGGCCGCCTCGGTCGGCGGGCTCTCGGGCCGCCTGCGCAAGCTGCAGAACGGCTACGCCCGCAGCTACGCGGTCTCGATGTTCGGGGGCACGGTGGTCCTGATCGCCGCGACCCTGCTGATGAGGGCGGTGTGAAATGAGTTTCCCGCTTCTGACGGTGACGGCCGCGGTCCCCGCGGTCGGCGCGATCCTGACGGCGGCCGTCCCGGCCGCCCGCAGGACCGCCGCCAAGTGGCTCGCGCTGCTCTTCTCGCTGGCGACACTGGCCCTGGCCGTGCTCGTCGCGATCCGGTTCGACCCGACCGGTGACCGCTACCAGCTCACCGAATCCCGGCCCTGGATCGCCGACTTCGGCGTCCGCTACGAGCTCGGCGTGGACGGGATCGGGGTGGTGCTCATCGGGCTCACCGCGGTTCTGATGCCGTTCATCATCCTTGCAGGCTGGCATGACGCCGACCCGTTGGAGACGAAGAGCCAGCGCTGGCGGCCTACCCAGGGCTTCTTCGCCCTGATCCTGATGGTCGAGGCGATGGTGATCATCTCCTTCGAGGCCACCGACGTCTTCCTCTTCTACATCTTCTTCGAAGCCATGCTCATCCCGATGTACTTCCTCATCGGCGGCTTCGGGGACCGTGCCACTTCCTCCCGATCAGCCGCTGCCGCGGCGGGCGGCTCCGAGGAGAACGCGGCCACGCAGCGCTCGTACGCGGCGGTCAAGTTCCTCCTCTACAACCTGGTCGGCGGCCTGATCATGCTGGCGGCCGTCATCGGCCTCTACGTGGTCGCCGGGAACTTCTCCCTCCAGGAGATCACCGCCGCCCGGGCCGCGGGCACGCTCGACATGTCGACCAACACCGAGCGGCTGCTGTTCCTGGGCTTCTTCTTCGCCTTCGCGGTGAAGGCTCCGCTCTGGCCGCTGCACACCTGGCTGCCGAACGCGATGGGCGAGTCCACCGCCCCGGTCGCCGTACTGATCACCGCGGTCGTCGACAAGGTCGGCACCTTCGCGATGCTCCGCTTCTGCCTCGGGCTCTTCCCCGACGCCAGCAAGTGGGCCACGCCGGTGATCCTCGTCCTGGCCCTGATCAGCATCGTCTACGGCGCGCTGGTCGCGGTCGGCCAGCGGGACATCAAGCGGCTGGTCGCCTACGCCTCGATCTCGCACTTCGGCTTCATCATCCTGGGCATCTTCGCGATGACCTCCCAGGGCCAGTCCGGCGCCACCCTCTACATGGTCAACCACGGCCTGTCGACGGCGGCGCTGATGCTGGTGGCCGGCTTCCTGATCTCGCGGCGCGGCTCGCGGCTCATCGCCGACTACGGCGGTGTCCAGAAGGTGGCCCCGGTCCTCGCCGGCACCTTCCTGATCGGTGGCCTCGCCACCCTCTCGCTGCCGGGCCTCGCGCCCTTCGTCAGTGAATTCCTGGTCCTGGTCGGCACGTTCGCCCGGTACCCGGTCGTCGGCATCATCGCCACCATCGGCATCGTGCTCGCCGCCCTCTACACGCTGGTGCTCTACCAGCGCACGATGACCGGCCCCGTGAAGGAGGAGGTCCGCACCATGCCGGACCTGCGCCTGCGGGAGGTACTGGTGGTCGCCCCGCTGATCGCCCTGCTGATCGGGCTGGGCGTCTACCCGAAGGTGCTCACCGACATCGTCAACCCGGCGGTGGAGCACACCCTGTCGGACGTGAAGCAGACGGACCCGAAGCCCGAGGTCGACGTCGAAGCCAAGAACGGGGAGGTGGCGAAGTGAGCGCAGCGACTTCCGCCCACAGCCTGTGGACACTGGCGGCCGAGGCACCGGCCGACCGGATCCCGGCACCGACCATCGAGTACGCACAGCTCGCGCCCACGTTGATCGTGGTGGGCGCGGCGGTGCTCGGGATCCTCGTCGAGGCCTTCGTGCCCCGCAAGGCCCGCTACCACGTCCAGGTGTTCCTCGCCGTCGCCGCGCTGGCCTCGGCCTTCGCGGCGGTCGTCGGCCTCGCGGCCGGCGGGTACGGGTCGGGCAAGGCCCACATCGCCGCGATGGGCGCCATCGCCGTGGACGGCCCGGCACTCTTCCTGCAGGGCACCATCCTGCTGGCCTCGATCGTCGCGGTCTTCACCTTCGCCGAGCGGCGGCTGGACCCCGCGGCGCACGGCAACCGGGTGGACTCCTTCGCCGCCCAGGCGGCGTCCGTACCGGGCAGCGACAGCGAGAAGGCCGCCGTCAAGGCGGGCTTCACCACCACCGAGGTCTTCCCGCTGGCCCTGTTCGCGATCGCCGGCATGCTGATCTTCCCGGCGGCCGACGACCTGCTGACGCTGTTCATCGCCCTCGAGGTGTTCTCCCTCCCGCTCTACCTGCTCTGCGCCCTCGCCCGCCGCCAGCGGCTGATGTCGCAGGAGGCCGCGGTGAAGTACTTCCTGCTGGGTGCCTTCTCCTCCGCCTTCCTCCTCTTCGGCATCGCGCTGCTCTACGGGTACGCGGGCTCGGTCTCGTACGCGGTGATCGCCGACGTGGTCGACGGCACGGTCGCGAACATCGACCCGGCGCTGGCCTCCACCATGGGCAATGACGCGCTGCTGCTGATCGGCGGCGCGCTGATCATGGCGGGCCTGCTCTTCAAGGTCGGCGCGGTCCCCTTCCACATGTGGACCCCGGACGTCTACCAGGGCGCCCCGACCCCGATCACCGGCTTCATGGCGGCGGCGACGAAGGTGGCCGCCTTCGGCGCCCTCCTGCGGCTGCTCTACGTGGTCCTGCCGGGGCTGCGCTGGGACTGGCGTCCGGTGATGTGGGCGGTGGCCATCGTCACCATGCTGGCGGGCGCGGTGATCGCCGTGACCCAGACGGACGTCAAGCGGCTGCTGGCCTACTCCTCGATCGCGCACGCCGGCTTCATCCTGGCCGGTGTGATCGCGACCTCGGCACAGGGCGTCCAGTCCGTCCTCTTCTACCTGGCCGCGTACTCCTTCGTGACGATCGGCGCCTTCGCGGTGGTCACGCTGGTGCGTGACGCGGGCGGTGAGGCCACGCACCTGTCCAAGTGGGCCGGTCTCGGCCGGCGTTCACCGCTGACGGCGGCCGTGTTCGCGGTGTTCCTGCTCGCCTTCGCGGGCATCCCGCTCACCTCCGGCTTCACCGGCAAGTTCGCCGTGTTCAAGGCGGCGGCGGAGAGCGGCGCCGGGGTGCTGGTCGTGATCGGTGTCCTCTCGTCCGCGATCGCCGCGTTCTTCTACATCCGGGTGATCGTCCTGATGTTCTTCAGCGAGCCGAAGGCCGACGGCCCGACGGTGGCGGTTCCCTCGCCGCTGACGATGACCACCATCGCGGTGGGCGTCGCCGTCACCCTGGTCCTGGGCCTCGCCCCGCAGTACTTCCTGGACCTGGCGGGGCAGGCGAGCACCTTCGTCCGCTGATCCGGTCCGCACCACGGCGAAGGGCCCGGCTCCCACGGGTGAGCCGGGCCCTTCGCCGTGGTGCGGGTCTACTCCGGTAGCCCCTTCGGCTTGATGGTGGTGAGGTCCAGGTCGATGGGGAAGGGGACCGCGACCTTCAGCCGGTCGTGATGGCACTTGGCTGCACCGGCGCGCGGGCTAATGGCCGTGCGGGTGGGCGGCGGCCGGCTTGCCCGGGGTGGGGGCCTTCTTCGGACAGGTCAGCGCCGGGTTCCAGTTGTGGAAGCGGCCCGCCGGGTTCTCCTTGTACGCCCACATGTGCAGGTCGTAGTGCTTGGGCATGCCCTTCCAGTGGCCGGGCATCGGCCCGTCGAAGGGCAGCCCGAACATGCTCGGACGGTCGTCGGCCGTCTTCAGGTCCTGGTCCCGGTCGGTCGACATCCACTCCACCGTCTCGAGTTTGCGGCGGCCGGTGCGGTCCTTGTCCTTGCTGTAGAGGAGCGCGGTCGGCCTGGCGGGGTCCTTCGAACCCCAGTTGGCCTGCTTCACGTAGTGGTAGCCCATGGCGCCCACCCCGAACGGGTTGGTCATGCATTCCTCGCCGTGCGGGACGTACCCGTCCTGGAGCGCCGCCCGCTCGTCCGCGTACTTGGCCGTCACCGCGATCGCCGTCGCCATGTCCCGCATGGCCTTGGCGTCGTGCGGATCGGGAGCCGGCCCCTCGACCCCGTGCGCCGGGGACACGGCGGCCAGACCGAGCGACACGGCGGCCGCGCAGGCCAAGGCGGTCTTGAGGCTGCGTACGGACATGGCGGCGGCTCCTCGGGGTGGGGGTACGGGGTACGGGTTCCCGCTTCCATTCGTCCGTCCACCATCCCCGCCCCTCGCACCGGTCGCACGCGGCGCGCCTCCGAACGGGGGCCGGGGCTCCCTCAGGCCCGGGCCGCGTACGCGCGGACGTCCGCGTCCGGGTCCGAGACCGCCGTGGCGAGGGCCGCCCGGGCCTCCGCGCAGGCCCGGTGGGCCAGCAGGGCCAGTACCGCGGCCTTGCGGACGTCGGCGTTGGCATCGGCCAGGGCCTTGGCCAGGGCCGGTACGGCCGCCTCCGTCGTGGCCGCCGACAGCCCGGTCGCCGCCCCCGCCCGGACCTGCCAGGCGGCGTCGGCCAGAGCCGCCACCGCGGTACGGGCGTACCCGTCCGGGCAGCCGGCCCGGGCCAGCGCCGCCAGCGCCGCGCCCCGCACCAGCGGGTCCGGGTCGGCCAACAGCGGGTCCAGCGGCGCCGGCGCCGGGGTGTGCACCGAGGCCAGGCCCTTGGCCAGCGCCACCCGGACCTCGCGGGCCGGGTCGGCGGCGGCCGCTGCCAGCTCCGGGACGGCGTCCACCGAGACCAGCGCCCGCACCGCGTGGATGCGGACCTCCGGGTCGGGGTCGGCCAGCGAGGCGGGGTACAGCTCCGCGTCGCCGGGCCGTAGCGCCCGCAGCGCCTCGAGC